>NZ_JASMWN010000007.1:0-186958 GCF_032595355.1 Sedimentitalea todarodis
TCAACAACAGACGTCTACTCGGCCCCATCGGAAACATCCCCCCAGCAGAGGCCGAAGACAACTTCTATGCACAGCGCGACGTGCTCGATATGGTCGCGTGAAATGAAGCTATAGGTCTCCGACAAACCCGGGGCGATTCACGATGATGGGCCGGGCGGCGGCACCGTCGACCGGCTTCAGGAGAAGATCGCGGCGATCCAGGAGCGGCGTGCACGCCTTGACGCCCATGGCAAGGCCCTCGCCGAAAGTGGCGAGGACCAGATCTCGCTCATCGATCCTGATGCACGGGCGATGCACTCCAGCAGCCGTATCGGGGTCGGATACAACATCCAGATTGCGGTGGACAGCAGGTACAAACTGATCGCGGAGCAGCAGGTCCACAACAAGATCAGCGACCTGGGCCTGCTGACCGAGACTGCCAAGGCCGCGCGCGAGGCCCTCGGCGTCGACAAAATCGATGCCGTAGCCGATCGCGGATACTTCAAGATCGAGGATATCGAAAGCTGCGAGGCGGCAGGCATCGTGCCCTACGTTCCCAAACCGCAGCGAAGCTCCGCCGTTGCCAAAGGATTTTTTACCAAGGGTCAGTTCCGGTATGACGCCAAAACCGATAGCTACACATGCCCTGGCGGCGAGGCGTTGAGCCGTGTTCGCAGCCGCCCGGTTCGCGATAAGGTCCGCTTGTTCGACTATGCCAATGCCGTCGCGTGCAGAACCTGCGCGCTCAAGGAGCGAAGCACGGCGGCTCCGTCCCGCAAAGTCACCCGATACGAGAACGAAACGGTGCTGGACCGGATGGCCGCACGTCTGGCCGCGCGGCCCGAGGTGCTCGACCGACGTCGCGAAAGCGTCGAGCACCCGTTCGGTTCTGTGAAGCAGTGGATGGGCCAGGGCGCATTCCTGATGCGAAAGCTGGAAAACGTGCGCGCCGAGTTCAGTCTGACGGCAATCGCCTACAACCTGCGCCGGGCGATCACTCTCGTCGGTATTCCAGCGCTGATCGCCGCCGTATCGGCCTGACAGTTGGTCCACTTTGCAAAGACTGGCCCCACATTTGCCTTCAGAAACGCCAGGAGACCCGCGAGAACCCCGTCTGAGCTCCGGATCGCCACAACCATTCGAAACAGACTATTCTCAATGAAAACGCGGCCCAAAACTCAATCCCAACCGGGTTTTCACACGGTCTGTATGATTTCAAACAGCGCTAGGCGACTCAGGTTTCGTTAGAAACGCCTTAGGTCCCGGCGTTCAGTGCGTCCCCGAGAATTTTCACGAGTTGTTCAGGCGCCTGCCCATCATGGTCGTTCCAATAGGCCTTGGTGGCTTTGTAGGGCAGCGGTACATGTATCTGGACGCGACGACGACAGACATGACGCGGCAGAAGACTAAAGTCCCGTGCCACCACCTCGCTCGGGGTTTCGCGGATGTACAATGCGGCTGCGCGGGTCATCAGCCCGGGCCCGGTCTTCGCCCAGGTGGTATCATTCTCACGCGAAAGCAATGAGTCTCGCGCCATGTCTATCGCAATTTCAACGAGCCGATGCCGAGGTCTGGCAAGCATGACATTGTTGGAGATCGCACCAAAGGGCTCTCGAAACAGGACGATGCCACGGCCGAGCGAATTCAGCCTGTCCGGCGAATCGATGAGCTTGTCATCTGCATCTGCATACATCCCACCCTTGGCATACAGCAGACACAACCGAAGAAAATCGCATTCCTCCGCCACATGGTTCGCCATTTTGAAGGCCCGAACGTGATCGGCGCCAAAATGTGTGTTCAAGAACGAGATCGCATCATTGCGGTGCAGCAGATTGTATTCGTACCGGTCGTGGTTCTGCCAACTCAGCATGAGCTTGCTGACATCCCTCGGGACAATGTTGGAATCCCAGTACTGAAATATGCGCTGTGGTATATCCTGCTCCAGGCTTGGTGGCGCCACCGGTGCGGGCTGCCGCGATTGCCATTCATCAAGCATCCGGGCGGCTGGGAAATAGTATTGCCGCGCCAGATCAGTCAGCACCCGGGGATCGGCTGTCGGGTCCTTGCCTTGAACGTCGCCACCGGCGCTTTGAAAAAGAAGCGCTTCATTTAACATCGAACCGACATGGGTGGCCCGGAATTGCGAAACCGATTTTTCTCCTCGCCCCGTTGCAGCAGCCACGTTAGGGACGAGCGCCATGGCGTCCTCAAACCGCCCGGTCGAAATGTACAAACGTAGCAATTGCTTGGCATCCCGCGATCCGATGGCAGAATTGTCAGAATTTTCAACAAGCGTGAGAGCGGCCTTGATGTCTTCGTTTTCGATCAACAACTCGATCCGTTGCCGTCTCAGATCGGCATTCGGCCAGGTGCATTCGATTTCATCTTGCAGATCGAGCGCCTTCTGCGGTTCGCCGAACCGTCCGTACGCCTGAACAAGCAGCCTGGCAAAGGCGAGCGAGTGCGGCCATTTGATTCGGCAAAATCGCAGGTAGCGCAGCAACGTTCGCCGCTCGCCTGCAAATAGTAGCAGCTGGGCAAGTGCCAAAGCCTGCTTGGGGGTTCGCCGCGCCTTCGGTTGCTCTTTCACTTTGTCTAGAGCCGTTTCTGGTCCAAACAGCAACGAATTCGCAAGAACTTCAAACTCCCATCGGGCGGAGCGGGGTACTTTGCGCGCAATGACATCAGACATGTTCACTGCAAAGTCCATATCGCCGTTGAACTTGGCAAGGCGCAACAAATGCCGTGCCAATTTCAATGGAATGCTCTTCCTTGCGAGTGCCGCCCGCAGGACCAAGGCCGCCAAGCCGTGCTCTCCCATCCTTTCGGCGACGCCCAGCAAGCGCGTTAACTGTTGAGCTTTCCAATCAGTTGGTATCCAGGTGATCTTTCGCAAGAACGGTCGGGCACGATCCGGAATGCCCGCGCGCAGGCAAACTTCGCAATACTTGAGCAGCATGTCCGGGTCATACGTCTGTGGTTCGTCCCGGGTTTTCTGAACGGCGATGTCTGGTTCCGATGACAAATGCCTCAACTCCCCGCTTTCAGGCCTTGCTCCAGCATCTCCAGCGTGTCTTCGATCTCGCCGCTTTGTTCGGCGATTTCGGCAAGCCCCAAGATCGCCCTGTTGTTCTCGGGATCTGCGGCAAGGACACTTTGAAACAGCTCTCTCGCCGTGCCGGGATCGCCTGATGCAAGATGTACCTCTGCCAATTGTAGATCGAGCGCCGGGCCGGCCTGAGTATTCTGCTTCAAGCTATGCAGCATGGTCAGTGCATCTTGGTGCCTTCCTGCGCGGACCAGTATTCTTGCCTGTTTTTCAGACAGATCCAGATCATCGGGAAAATGCGTCAGCGCCTCTTCACAGGCAGCAAGAGCGGCACCAAGGTCGCCCGAGGCCAACAAGATATCAGCGCGCCCGGTCAATGCCCGCCGACTCCCTGGCGATTTTCTCAGTATCTCGGAATAGATTGCCCGCGCATCCTCAGTTTTTCCCAAGGCGGCAAATGATCGTGCAAGAGCGATCTTGAACTTTCGACTTGTTGGGTTGCGCGCGAAAAACCCGCTCAGAAATTCGACCGCTTTGGAGGTGTCGCCCATGCGCCGCAACCCGGACGCGCGTCTTAGGACGAGGGTTTCATCACCAGGCACATTTTCAAGGCCCCGATCGCACAGCGTCACGGCCAATGACGGTTGCCCGGTTGCCAGCGCGACATCTGCCTGGCCTGTCCAGCCAGCGGGTTGTTTTGGGTCAATGGCAACAAGCTGACGAAAGTTCTCTTCGGCCGCGATGTATTCTTCTATTGCAAAGAAATCACGTGCCTTGCGAAGGATTTCCTTGGCGGGTTTCGGCGGGTTCTTGGCAAGGCTCCGTTTCTTTGCTTTCTGGCCCATCTGTCGAAGCAAGATGGCCAACTTGGATTCCAGGTCAGAATCTCCCGGCAGCACGGCTAGCGCGTTCTCAATACAAGAAATGGCCTTTTTCGCGCGCCCGGCGGCAAGAGCGGCATCAACCCGCGCCCGCAGTGCTTTCTTGTGCGCAGGATTGATTTCCAGGACCGCAGCATACAAAGCATCTGCTTGCGCTGACTCGCCGATTGCCTGAAAACACTTTGCAACTGCGATGCGCGCCGCATTCTCGCGGCTTCTGACCGGGTTAGGGGGCAGCAACATGTTGCGCGCGACCAACAAACAGTTCTGCAGCGCGTCCTTACTGAATGTGGTCTCGTCCGAACTCACTTCGATGTCGACTTTCCATTCGCCGGTGCCGATGAACCAAGAGACCATCCAATCAGCCAGGCACTGCAGATGTCGTCCCGGACCTTGCATCCAATGGGAGAGGTGGCCAGAGGATCATCTGACGCATTGATCGGCGTCGTCTCGGCACCAATGTCGGTTTCGACGTCTGAGCCACCACTCACGCGATGTTTGCAGTCGGGCCGCTTGCTCAAACACCGACTCAATTCAGGGTTTCATTTCGACAGGGGCGTTGCAGCGCTCGGCAATATCGCAGGAAATGAATGGCAATGGACAGCAGTGCAGACCAACTTTTCACGTTCCGCCGATTCAACTGTCGGGCCAGGTAGCTCTCCCATCGGGATCATATTTTGAACTATCTGATCGGCGCCCACGATACTCTTGTTCTGCGCCGTCCCGGCGACAGGCCAGTGGCAATGCCAAAGCCTGTCACCAGTGCCAGTGTCTAGGCGGCTATCCGACCGGCCAGCCGCGCCCGGATCTGCGGTGGCAGCAGCCGTTTGGCGGAGACGCGTGGGCGGTTCATTTCAGTGATGGCCCGTTCGGGACCATAGAGTTCCTCGTATTCCGCATGGTTATCAAATGCCTGACGGCCGATGTAATCCACGAAGGTTTCCGTCGGTGTGCCGTTGGCGAGGACCACGTCGTGGTTTTCTGTCTCGATGTGGTAGTAGGTAACCCGGTCGGGAAGACTGTCGATCGACTCGGACGTGATGGTGGTATCATTCACCAACGCGCTGGCATTGATCGCGAGGTCGTCGATGATCAGCGCGTGATCGGCGGTCACCACGAGGTCGGTATGTGGCAGACCTCCGCCCAATGCACCCGCTGTCACGCGGACAGGAACGAAGCGTTCGGCCGGAGTGAAAATCTTGTGCACGGTTTGGCGACCGATCCATTTGACCGGCACGGTGCGGCCGTCCTGTGTCAGCAGCGTATCGCCGATCTTGAGCGCTTCAACTGCGGTTTCGCCACCGGGCGTTGCGATCAGTGTGCCAGCCGCAAAGCAGACAAGAGTTGGATCTGTATTGATCGCGCTCTCTGGGAAGGTCGCTTCGCCAACGTCGAAATTGCTCGGGTCAGGAACTGAGGCAATGCCAAGATAAGTGGAGTCGGGACCCTCAATTAGCAAAAAGGTCTCTCCACCCAAGGTGACGGTTCCGGCGAAAGCTCCCGAACCAGTGGGAATTCCATTGGTGATTAGGTTGTCACCGACTTCAAACGTGGTGCTGTTGGGGTCTTTGTCTGTCACGCTTGCATCGAATGCGCTCGCGTCGTTTTGGACGCCCACTTCGTTCGGCGTCCCCTCGGACCCCTTGGTGATAAAGGTAAAAAAATTGAATTCAAATTCGGCCATATGCTCGTCTCCTCGATACGTTGACTATACTTTGGTCCGGCTTCCTCAATTTACTGGAGGGGTAGTGAAGCCTATTTCCACCAAAGATGGCGGAGCAACGATTTTGAACCACGAATTCTTGCAGGAACGCGCTTTGAGCGATATTACGCTGCTTTGTGGTCCGATCCGGGCAGTCGGAACGATCTATGGTTGATCGTACATCTGACGCACGACCTAAGCGTGTTTCTTGATCTCGCCTGTGAAACTCCCGGAGGTTGAGCACAGAACAGACTTAGAGTGTCAAGGGTTGAAATAGCGTGCGGTGGCGGGATGCCAGTGTTACGATTAATTGTTTCCAATCAGGTTGTTGAACCCATTTTCACCTGTTGCCCGACATGCGTTCAACCACCGGAAAGGACCCGAATCAGTCTTATTGAGGCAACCAAGATGCGTATCAAACGGTGAAGCCGTTTCAAGACGATCCCAATATCTGCACGGTTGTGTCCCGGGACGTGGTGTAACTCCGACGGTAGCGTTGGCTGAGTGGAGCCACGCGCAGCTCAGGCGAAGCCCGCCCTGATATGCTGCCCGCCACAGCCAATGGTTCTTGTCACGCATCGTGATCGGGTCCGGGACACCGGGCGTTTGGGCGAAACAGGCCACTGACCTGTTTCCGGGACGCTCTCACCCTCATCGAGATACCAGATACTATCAAGTTGACCACCGGGTTTCCCTGCCCACATTCGCATCGTCTGATGCGACAGGATGATACCGCGCGCGGCCAACAGACATTTGATCATCCGCAGCTCAGTGGAATTTTGAAATGCAGCCAGACTGCGTGGGCGATCGCATCTGGAAGAAGAAGGTGGCGATGAAAAAGGAAACCAGGGTCGGATTTTCACAGGCTGCCCCTTCGTACAGCATCGGATGCTGTGCGTTTAGTTCACGGTGCCCGTGTACATCACGTTCGTTGGTGGCTAATAAAGCAAAAAACCGAAACAACACTGCAAAAGCAAGACGGAGGCGGAATGTCAGACACTCGTGACTACGACGCAGAGTTCAAGGACAACACAGACCGTAAATACGCCTATGACTTCGATTTCGACGTCATGCACAAATATATGATGCGGTCCTTTGCACCATTTCTACGCCCCGGCTCTGCGCTGGAGCTTGGCAGTTTCAAGGGCGATTTCACCCGACGCCTGTTGCCGCTTTTTGATGATCTGAGCTGCGTCGAGGCCTCGGCCGAGGCGATTGAGCAGGCCCGCGAGATCATACCAGACAACGTGCAGTTTCACGAAGGCATGTTTGAGACGATCACGCTGCCCAAACGCTATGACAACATCATCCTGACCCATGTGCTGGAACATCTGGACGATCCGGTGGGTGTCCTGCGCCGCGTGAACACCGAATGGCTGGCAGAGGGCGGCCGCTTCTTCCTCGTGTGTCCGAACGCCAACGCACCGTCGCGGCAGATCGCGGTCAAGATGGGGCTGGTCTCGCATAATGACGCGATCACACCCGGTGAGGCCGAGCATGGGCATCGCATCACCTACAGTCTTGATACACTGGAACGCGACGCCGCCGCCGCCGGTCTGCGCGTGGTGCATCGCTCGGGGATATTCTTCAAGGCGCTCGCAAATTTCCAATGGGACCGGCTGTTGAACACCGACATCATCTCACCTGAGTATCTGGATGGCTGCTATGCGCTTGGTCAGCTTTATCCGGATCTGTGTTCAAGCATCTTCCTGATGTGCGAGGCCGGTGAATGACGAAAGACGCGGCGAAATCCGACCTGCCGATCATTTCGGTCGTTGTTGCGGTCTATCAGAACAAGGGATCACTGACCCAGACCCATGCGGAGATCAGCGCGCTGTTTGCCGGGCCGTTGGCGGACTACCAGCCAGAGATCATTTTTGTCGATGACGGTTCGACCGACGGCTCGCTGGACGAATTGCGCCAGATCCGCGATGGCGATCCGGCGGTAAAGGTGATCACCTTTACCCGCAATTTCGGTCAGATGGCAGCGATGCTTGCCGGGTTCAACGCCACCACCGGACAGGCGGTCATCAACATCTCGGCCGACCTTCAGGACCCGGTTGACCTGATTCCCGAAATGGTGACGCGCTGGCGCGCAGGGTCGGAAATCGTGATCTGCTATCGCACCAACCGGGCCGATCCGTGGGCCTCAAAGGTACTGTCGCGCGCGGCCTACCGGATGATGCGCACGGCGGTGCCCCAAATCCCCAAGGGCGGGTTTGACTACGTGCTGATGGACCGCGTGGTGATGGATCAGTTCAATTCCATGGACCGCAGGCACCGGTTCTTTCAGGGCGATTTACTCTGGCCCGGATACAGCACCAGCTTCATCCCCTACGAGCGGCGCCAGCGCACCGTCGGCAGATCCCAGTACAATTTCACCAAGAAACTGCGGAACTTCATGGATGCGATGCTGGATGCGTCGTTCCTGCCAATCCGCATGATCACGCTCATCGGCGCGACCACGTTCCTGCTTGGCATCCTCTATTCGATCTCTATCGTCATCGCCTGGGCGGCGGGCAATGCCCCGTTCGAAGGCTGGGCACCGCTGATGATCGCCATTCTGATGATCGGCGGGTTGATCATGCTGATGCTGGGCGTGATCGGCGAATATATCTGGCGCATCAACGAAGAGGTGCGCAAACGCCCCAACTATGTGATCCGGGACGTTCTAAAGTGACCCGCGTTCTGACTGCCCGGACCGTCAATGGTATCGCCTGCTACAGCCCCGATGTCGCCGAGTCTTATGCCGATTACCCCGATGCCGCGTTCGAGGTGACCGATGCCGAGGTCGAGCGCAGCTTCTGGGTCCGTTCGCGCAATCGCCTGTTCGGCTGGCTGGTCCAGCAGGATGTCACCCGTCTCGGTCGCGCCAACTTACTGGATATCGGCTGCGGCACAGGTAGTTTTCTGGGCAAGATCATCGACATGCCCGGCCTGTCCGCCACCGGGTCCGAGATTTACCTGTCCGGACTGAAAATCGCGCAGAAACGCCAGCCCCGGGCCGAATTCATCCAGTTCGACGTGACCCAGGGCGTGCTGGACCGGCAATTTGATATCATAACCGCCTTTGATGTCTTGGAACATGTGGAGCAGGACGAAGCGGGATTTCGCAACATCCACGACATGCTGAGCGATGATGGCACCTATATCATGTCCGTGCCGCAACATGCCTTTCTGTGGAGCCGCCTTGACGAAATCGTGCACCACAAGCGCCGCTATTCCAGAGCCGACCTGCTGACAAAGTTGATCGCCGTCGGGTTCGAACCCCAGCGTGTCACCTCGCAGGTCTTTTTCCTTTTTCCGCTGGTTGTTGTCTCGCGGTTGCTGGACCGGTCAATATCGGGCGCAGCCCCCACGGATGATGCACAGGCCCTGCTAGCTCGCGTCAGCTTCCCGCGGCCGGTCAACTGGCTGTTCGACAAGATCATGCGCTTGGACGAGGCGCTGATAAGGATGGGCCTGTCCCTACCCTTCGGCAGCACCCTCATCGTCGTCGCCCGCAAGTCCGGCGCGTGACGGTATGGTCATGCAGACCGAATTCCCCCGCTTTCTGGTCGTCGGCGCGATCAACTTTGTCTTTACGTTCTTGGTGTTCACCGGCACGCTCAAGCTGCTTGGCCTGCCCTATATCGCGGCCTTGCTGATTTCTTGGGTACTCGGCAATATCCTGACCTACGTGCTGAATTTCCTGTGGGTGTTCCGCCCCGAACCGACGCTGAATTTCGGCAGGCGCTTTGTGAAGTACTTGACTGCAGGCACGGCCTCGGTCGCGATGAACGTCGCGGCTCTGACGGCGCTGGTCGAACTGGGTGGGTATGATCCTTTCTGGTCGCAAGTGGCCCTGATTCCGGCCATCATCGCGGTGAATTTCTCGACCGCAAAATGGTGGTCGCTGCGCCGGAACGGGGTTGGCAAATGACATCGGCTCCGAGGCGCGGCGTATTCCTGTTTTCCTGTGCGGCACTTGCCTGCGGCGCCATTCTGGTTGCTGCGGTCATCTGGGCGTCGGACCGGGGTTTTGACATCACCGACGAGGCCTATTACATCCTGTCGGCCAAGCATCCGGACAAGGTGCAGCTCTATATCTCGGCGCAGCACTGGATCCTCGCTCCCCTGTGGAGTTTGGTTCAGTCCTTGCAGGGCTTTCGCCTGATCGGCATGGGCATCCTGGTGCTGTCGGCAAGCGTACTTGGGCTTGGCGCACTGCGGGTGGCAGATGAACTGGGGCTGACGCTATCCACGCCGCTGACACGGGCCGCGATCTGTGCAGCGGGTGCGGTTGGGGCGCTGCTATACGTGTCAACCATCGCACCCAGCCCGTCCTATAACCTGTTGGCCGCTGCCGGAGCTTATGCGGGGGTCGGATTTGCACTGTTATGCGTGCCGAAATCGCCAGGCACCGGGCGCGTCCTCTTGCTGGCCAGTCTCGCCGGCGCAGCGCTGGCCGTCGGGTTCCTGAACAAGCCCTCTGCCGGGGTCTGCGCCGGCGTGCTGGCGTCGCTTCTCTTGCTGACGCTGGCGACGGGCGGGCGCAAATGGCTGTTGCTGGTGATGATCGGATTTGGCGGGGTGGCCACGCTCGCCGTATTCTACCTGGTGCAACCGGCCGAACCACCGGTCCTTGACAGCCTGCGCGATGGGTTTGCCCTGTTCCGCATCGTCCAGTCCGAACCTATCGTCACACGCCTGCTGCGCTATGCCGCGACCATGGGTACATCCATGGGCGAGTCCATCATGGGTTTCGCGCCCGCGCTGGCCTTCGTGCTGCTGTTCCTGGTCGTGCCGCGCTGGTGGAGCGCGGTGTTGATCCCGCTGGCGCTGGTCGTGTCCATTGTCGACAACAAGCATTATCTGGGTGGCAGGTCGAGCTATCATGACCAGATGGAGGCCCTGTTCATCATCATGCTGGTCCTGTGCATTCTCGGCACCCGGCACTGGACGCGCGCAACCCGACCGGCGCTGCTGTGCCTTGGACTGCTCGCCCTGCCGTATTGCGTCGCGATCGGGACCGGCAACGCCTTGTTCACGCAGGTGATCGTGTCGCTTGGCGGCTGGAGCGTGC
This sequence comes from Sedimentitalea todarodis, assembly GCF_032595355.1. Taxonomy (NCBI): domain Bacteria; kingdom Pseudomonadati; phylum Pseudomonadota; class Alphaproteobacteria; order Rhodobacterales; family Paracoccaceae; genus Sedimentitalea; species Sedimentitalea todarodis. Next base: position 10,677 of record NZ_JASMWN010000007.1, read on the forward strand.
TGGCCGTCCTGATCGCCACATCCACGCCGCCCGGCGCGCCCCACGCCTTTGCCCGGCAATCGACTGCGGCCATCCTGCTTGGCCTGATCACGGTGCAAGTGCTCAGCAGCTATACCCGCGATCCCTATCACCTCGCCGCGCCGCTGACCGGCCAGACCGAACCGACCCCTGTTGCGGGCCTTGGCACACTCAGGCTTGATCCGAAAACCACGCAGATGTTGGCCGAATTAAGTGCTGCGCGCGACACCTGCGAGATCGCTGCGGGCACCGATTACCTGGGCCTATACAACGTGCCCGGCCTCGCTCTGCTGCTTGAGGCCACGCCGCCGCTGTCGCCCTGGTTAAACAATATTGCCCAGCTGCACGCCTTACTGCCACGCTTGCAGGCTCAGCCGAAAAACCGCCTGGTCATCGCCCTGACACCCGAGGCACAGGGCGTGGACGGCGCCTTGCCTGACCAGTACAGACCCCTGCGCGACACCTATCAATACTGCGGCGACCTGTTCGAGCCGTATGTACAGGAGACGATCGAGATCTGGGCCACGAAGCCCGCGCCGAGCTAAATGCGATCACCTTTCAGGCAAGGCGAGGGCATACAGTTGTACGTCGGCTGGGCTACGGCGCATTAAGAGAACAGTCCAGCAAATTGGCATCCTATTCTGCAATACCTTCATGAGGATCGAGGTTTTCGAAAGAGCTGGAAAAGATTGGTCTTCAACAGCTCTTGCCAGACCAAATAGTCCGTGAAATAGCCCGTATGGCCCCCAAACCCCGCAGATCGATTGTCTACGCCTGTTTCGGCATTGTTGCTATTCTGGCAGGGTAGGTCAGGAGTCGCCAAGAAGTCTATTGTGGTGCCGACGAAATCATCTTTGCGATAGATATTGTGCCACCTAAAATCCGGCAGGATATCTGCGCGGGTTATCCCGAAGTCGGCCGAGAAATATTGAAGATAGATATGCGTGACCGGCGAACCCATGGTGATCAGGCATTTCGCGCCGGAAACATCTTTGATTTTTGCCATCAACCCAGTTTTTGAAGCCCGATCCTCGCACAGATTGCGCGTCGCGATCACGGTGCCCTGTGAATGTGAGAAGACCGTCAGATGATCGAAGGTCTCCGTGTCCAGCATATGGTTGACGACCCGCGAGAAACGGGCCTCGATCCGGGCGCGTTGGGGGTAGTTGTCTTCTAGTGTGCCGGTGAAATTGCACCGATTGCGGATCGAATAGGCGATGATGTCACGGGCGATGCCAAGAGCGGACCCCACAAATTCGCTGAAGTAGTAGATCAGGGCCGCCACCCCCAGAATACCCATGAGAATGATACCGAAGTAGGCGTCCAGAACCTCTGTCCATACGACAACGACAGCGCAAAGATCGGAACCCAGATCACAGTTTTCGGGATCTCCTGCACCGCCGAACAACAGTATCACGATACCCACCATCAACAGCAGGCTCGACGCAATGAAAGCGATGTCCAGGAGCAGGTTCAGGATGAGCCGGTCAACAAACAGTTTTCTGAGAAACGGAGCGGTCCTGTTCCTCAGCACTCGGCGAAAAAAGAGCACGATACCGATCATCAGCAGAATCACCACCAGCGCCAACGCCGCGAAACCAAGCGTACCAAGCGCTTGTTCGAGATGATCCTTGAAAATCTCTGCCAAAAGAAACGGTCTTGGCGTGCCATCTCCGTCCGTGGGCGGGCCCTGAATTTTCTTGACGGTATCGGTGGATTGTTCAACCAGCTTCTGCAACCCGACCCAGAAGGCCGAACTGAAGATCATCCAAAGCACGAGCATCGCGGCACTGATCCCCGGATAGATCAGTTGCCGTAGATTGGCCTGTGCGGTGTCGTCCTTTGCACCCGCGTCATTGGCCCGATGCCTGAGTGCATGCTGCTTTCTCTTCAGCCATTTCAAAAAGCGTCCGACGAAACCGATCAGAACACCAACGATCATTAAGAAGGAAAGCAAGATGGTCATGACCCAAACCGCTCCCAACGCCTGTACGGTATTGGCAATAAAGCAAGAGACATAGAACAGATCCTCGTCGTTCTCCGGTACGCCTCCGCAAATGCTGGCCGCAAGCGAAGAATTCGACGCCAGCGCCGCGAGGATCGTCAAAAGCCCGAGTAGGAGGAGGCCCCGCCAGAAAAGCCGCAGGAGATATGTTCCGCAGAATGCAGATGATTGCATCACTGCGCCGGTCAGGACCGTGAAAAAACCCATCATGAGCAGCAGCTTGCGCGGGGCAATCGCGCCCTCCGAACCGATTGGCGCGACAATATCGATGAGGAGGAACCCCGCGCCGATCAACAAGAGCGCATTCAGCGGTGCAATCAAAAGGTAAAAGAGCCACACAAAGGCATGAACCGATAATTTGCCTATTCTGCCCGCCTTGCCCAGATTGTTATGAACGTTGTCGAGCGCAAGATACCCAAGGCCAAGGATCATGCTGAGCAAGTCGACGAACGTCCAGATTGGCCCCTTCGGCGCTGGAGAGAGATCCGCCCAGAAGACTTCGGCGAATACGGCTTCATCCGCGACCTGATTGCTGTCTGTGGGTTTCGACTTCACCCGGCGGATGTGACAGGGAAAGAGCTTCAGATTGCGATTATCCTTGTGATGGTCCGCTTCCGCCAACGAAATCTCGGTGGAGGAGATTTCTCCGTGTTCCTCATCGCCATCGGGATGCCTCGTCGTTGCTGCCGTGCACAACTCATCGACGGTTTCACCCGCGATCTGCTCTCCTATGCCATGCACGACGATGACGAGATGCTTGTTCAAAACGAGACCTTCTAAGCACTCTGGATACCAACCAAGACTATCAGAAATTTCGAACCCCCGGTAGAATCTTCTGGATGTGCCCGGACCGATGATCGCAGCTGCCGGGCAGTGGCTACACGAGATTGTCCAAATTTCCGGAGGCTTACGGCCTTCAAAACCAGCTTTCTTCCAATCATCCGGTTTTTTACACCCTTGACCGCAAGGCCCGAAACATACTGGCCGTCACTGCGATAAGAGAGCGAAAAATCTGGCTCTGGCCGGGTACATCTTGTGTCGCGCACCCCAAAACTTGAGATAATCGCGTCAAGGGATTTTATCGACTTTTGGTTCGCGCAGATCTTGACGTTTCAGCCACGCCAGATAGGTCGGCGCGACGCGGCGGACGAGGCCATGCATCGGAAAGGGCTGTGGCTCGCTCACCGGCAGGGCCAGTTCATCGGCGGGGGTGCCGGTCACGACGCGCGCCAGATCGCGGCCCAGTGCCGTGCCCAGTGCGACGCCGCGCCCATTGCAACCGATCCACGCCCAGCCCTCCGGTCCCAGCCGATGGATGCGCGGGAAGCGATCCCAGTTCATGCCGACATAGCCTGACCAGATGTGGGTCATCTCGGGCAAACCAAGGTCGGGGAAAGCCTGGGCGAGGTTCCGCGCGGCTTTTTTGCGTACCCGGTTCGCCACATCGAAATTGCCCATGACGGCGCCGCCGGTGATGAGACGGTTGCGCGCATCATAGCGGAAAAACCGCAGATCGCCGCGCGTATCCGACACCGCCTGCCGCCCCGGCAAAATCTTGCGGCGCAGGTTGTCGCCCAGAGATTCGGTGGCCATCTGCCAGCTGAGCACCGGCACGACCGACCGCGCCAACCGAGGTGCCAGTGACGGGGTCACCTCACCGGTATAGGCGTTCGTCGCCAGAATCAGCGCGCGGGCCTTGAGCGTGCCGCGCGCAGTCTTGATCACCCATTGCGCGCCGTCGTGGGCATAGCTCGTCACGGCAGAGTCCTCTTGGATCACCGCGCCCAGACCCTCGGCAGCCCTGGCCATACCCCGCGCCAGCGCCAACGGGTTGATATGCCCTCCGGTCGGATTGTACATGCCACCATACCAGAAATCCGATCCCAGCAGGTCTGCGGAGTCTTCGGCAGTCTTGAATTCGGCGGGAAAGCCATGACGTTGCCACGCCTCGACCCGCCTGCGCGACAGGGCCACACGGCCAGGGCTGTGCGCGGGCTGGAACCAACCGCTTTGTTCCGCTTCGGCGTTCATGTCAAATTCGCGCGCCAGATCGAACAGGATATCGGCGGAGTTGCCGATCAGTTTGACCATCCGCTCACCCGCCGCGCCATAGCGGCTGACCCAGGCGTCTGGTTCGGCGGCGGTCAGGATCGGGATCACCTGCCCGTTGTTGCGCCCCGATGCGCCCCAGCCAACGGCCTTGCCCTCCAGCACGGTTACCAGATGACCGCGTCGGGCGGTTTCGATGGCGGCGGATAATCCGGTGAATCCGGCACCGATGACCGCGACGTCGGTTTCGGCATTGCCGGACAACGGTGCGGAGAGCGTCCGTTCCGGCGCCGTTGCGGCCCAGAGAGACGGAGGAAACTCGACAGCGTCCGTCGTCATGCAGCGCCCTCCGTCACCGGTGCCGTCTTGAACGTCGGCGGGGTCCAGTGCCGCCCCGGAATAGAAGACAGCAGATTGCGGGTATAGGGATGTTGTGGATCGGCGAATACCTCGGCCGTCAGCCCGCTCTCGACGATTTCGCCCTTTTGCATGACGATGATCCGGTCGCACAGCTGCGCCGCCACCCGCAGGTCGTGCGTCACGAACAGCAGCGACAGTTGCATCCGTTCGCGCAGATCCGCCAGCAGTGTCAGCACCTGTGCCTGCACGCTCACGTCAAGCGCCGACACCGGCTCATCGGCAACGATCACCTTTGGCTCCAGAGCGAGGGCGCGGGCGATGCCGATGCGCTGACGCTGACCTCCGGAAAACTCATGCGGAAACCGGTCGGCGGCGGCGGGTGACAGTTCCACGAGTTCCAGAAGATCACGGGCGCGGGCCCGCGCCGTCTCGCGGTTTTCGCCGTGCACGATGGGACCCTGCGCGATCAGATCCACGACGCGCTTGCGCGGATTGAGAGACGCCATCGGGTCCTGAAACACCATCTGGATATGCTTGCGCATTGCGCGCAACTCGCGCGGGGAACAGGCCAGCAGGTCGGTATCGTTCAGTTCGACCGCGCCGGAATCGGCCTCGAGCAGGCGCGTCACGATCCGCGACACCGTGGTCTTTCCCGAGCCAGACTCGCCGACCACGCCCAATGTCTCGCCCTTGTGCAACTGGAACGTCAAATCCCTGACGGCGACAACCGCCTCGCGCTTGCCTGACAGGAACCCGCCGCTGGCCGCGAAGGTCTTTTTCAGCCCGGTGCCCTTGAGCACGACAGGCGCCTGCGTCACCGCTTTGGCAGGTGGTGGCGTCAGCGCCGGAACCGAGGAAATCAGCGCCTGCGTGTAGGGGTGTTTGGGGTCGTTCAGCACCTGCGACGCAGGCCCCGTTTCCACCATCACACCGTTGCGCAACACCACGACATGATCGGCAATCTCGGCCACAACACCAAAATCATGGGTAATGAACAGCACGCCTGCGCCGTCCTCTTCCTGCAATTCGCGGATCAGTTTGAGGATCTGAAGCTGTGTCGTGACGTCCAGCGCAGTGGTCGGTTCATCGGCGATGATCAGCCGGGGCGACAGCGACAATGCCATGGCGATCATCACCCGCTGTCGTTGTCCGCCGGAAATCTGGTGCGGATAGGCGTTGTAGGCCGAGGCAGGGTCGGGAATATGGACACGGTCGAGCATCTCGATAGCATGTGCGCGCCGCTCGGACCGCGGTGCGTTCATGTGCAGCCCCAGAACCTCGTCGATCTGCCAGCCCACGGTCTTTTGCGGATTGAGCGCGGTCATCGGCTCCTGAAAGATCATCGAAATCCGGTTGCCGCGAATTTTGCGCATCTCGGCTTCGGTCTTGTCCAGCAGGTTCTGGTTTTCAAAGGCGATGGCTCCGCCTGCCACCTGAACATGCGGCTCCGGCAGCAGCCGCATCACAGCCCCGGCTGTCAGTGATTTTCCGGAACCGGATTCGCCCACCAGACAAACGATCTCGCCCGGGTTCACTGTCAGGTTCAGACCTTCCAGCGCAAAAGGCCGGTCGGACCCTTCGGGCAAGGCAATCCTGAGATCTCGGATGTCCAGAACCGGGCCACTGCTCATCTCTGTTTCTGCCTCGGGTTCAACGCGTCGTTCAACCCCTCGCCCAGAAGCGAGAACGACAGAACGGTCAGCACGATGGCCACGCCGGGAATCGCTGCGCAATACCATGCGGTGCGCAGCACGGCCCGACCCTGACCGATCATGTTGCCCCAGCTTGCATAGTTCGGATCGCCCAGTCCCAGAAAAGCCAGCGCACTTTCCAGCAGGATCGACAGCGCCATGATGACCGAGGCATAGACGACGATCGGCGGCAGCGCGTTGGGCAGGATCTCGCGAAAGATGATGGCCGTGTTGGACACCCCCAGATTGCGCGCGGCATCGACAAATTCGCGACCCCGCAGCGACATGAACTCGGCCCGTACCATGCGCGCCGGGGCGGTCCAGCTGACGATGCCGATGGCAAGGGTGATCCATTCGATTTTGGACCCCAGGATCGCCACCAGCGCCAGCAGCAGCACAAAATTGGGTATGGTCTGGAAGGCTTCGGTGATCCGCATCAGGACGTCATCGACCCAGCCACCGAAATACCCCGCCAAGGCACCGATCACCACGCCGATGGCAATCGAGATCAGCGTCGCCACAACGCCGACCAACAGCGAAATCCGCGCACCATAGAAGATGCCTGAAAGGATATCGCGCCCCAACTGATCGGTGCCCAATGGTGTGGCCCAATCGACAAAAGGCGCGGTCAGCGGAACACCGGCGCGCCGCAACGGATCATCCGGATCGACCAGCCCGGCGGTCAACGCCATGAAAACAACAATGGCAAACAGGAACAATCCCAGTAAGGCAGCCCGGTTACGGCGGTAGCGGCGCCAGAACACCACCGGGCGCGACGGCTCGGGCGGGCGCAGATCTGCGTCAACCAGGGTCATGTCAGTTTGATCCTGCTGTCCAGCCGGGCATAGAGCAGGTCGGTCAGAAAGTTCACGACGATCACGATGACCGAGGACAGGAAGATGATCCCCATCAGCGTATTCATGTCCCGTTGCACCACCGACTGATAGGCCAGTTGGCCCAGCCCCGGCAGGGTAAAGATGGTCTCGACCACGACCGATCCGCCCAGCAGGGTGGAGAATTGCAGCCCCAGCAGCGTCACCACCGGCAACAGGGCATTGCGCATGATGTGATGGAACATGAGCCGGGTTTCGCCCGCCCCTTTGGCGCGCGCGGTGCGCACATAATCCAGCTCCGCGACCTCAAGGACCGAGGCGCGCATCAGGCGCAGGTAGAACGACAGGTAGATCAGCGACAGCGCGGCGGTTGGCATCACCAGATGCAGCGCCACATCGACCACATGATCCCACCCGGTGTAAAACCCGGCGATGGTCTTTATCCCGCCCACCGGCAACCAGCCCAGCTTGACCGAGAACAGAAGCATCATCATCAGGGACAGAAAGAAGCTGGGGGTGGCATAAAACACCAGTCCCAGGGTTGAAATCACGTTGTCGGTCAGCGAATAGGCCCGGCGCGCGGCAAAGGCACCCAATGCGATGCCGATGGTAAAGGCCAGACTGAGCGATGTCGCCATCAGCAAGAGCGTGGTGCCCAGACGATCCATAAGAACCCGCGACACCGGCTGTTCGTAAACAAAGGACCAGCCGAAATCGAAGGTGGCCAGTTTCGCCATATAGCGCCAAAGCTGGACCCAGACCGGCTGATCCAGCCCGTATTCCGCGCGCAATCGGGCGATAAAGGCCGCATCCGCTCCACCCATGTCTCCGACCAAGGCGTCCACCGTGTCGCCCGGTGCCAGTTTCAGCAGCAGGAACGTGCCAACCATGATCAGGATGATCACCGGCACCGCCTGAACCAGACGGCGCAATGCGTATGTCAGGATCGGAGGGACAGGCAGACTCATTCCCGGTCTTTCCGGTTGCGACCGGCTGCGCAGTGCTTTGCCGGGCCATGTCTTTGGTCCGGGCAGGAACAGGTAGCGCGCCCTGCCCGGTCTTGCATCACTCTTCCAGCCAGAGGTCATACCAGCTGGAGGAGTTCCAGCGCGGCGTATTGTGGTGGTTCTTCAGCTTCTTGGAAGTGACCGAGATGAACGGGTGTTCAATCGCAAAGATCACCGGCAGTTCCTCCATCGAGCGGCGCTGGATCTCGTGGTACATCTCGGCCCGCTTTTCCGGGTCCAGTTCCGAGGCGGCCTCGTCGATCATCTGGTCGATTTCGTCGCTTTGCCATCCGAACTGGTTGGTCCAGGGGGTGCCCTCGGGCTGACCTGAACGCAGCCAGACCATCGTCGACACAGCCGGGTCGGAACGGAACTGGTGCCAGCCGTTGGCGGTGTCGAAATCGTGATCGCGATAGACGCCGTTCAGGAAACCGGGCGCATCATTGGTCTGAAGCTCGACATCGATATCGATCTCCTTCATCGCCTGGGCAAAATACTCACCCCAAAGCTGGGTGTATTCACCCCAGGGTGCCGGGCGGTGCTTCAGCTTGAAACGGAAACCGTCGTCGCCCACGGGATAGCCCGCCTCGTCCAGCATCTGTTTGGCCAATTCCGGGTCATAGTCATAGGTCGGCACGTCATCGGTATAATTTGCACCCCCCGCCGTCGGAACCGGACCGCGACCGGGCTTGGCAAAGCCGCGCATGATGGTGTCGATCGCATAATCGATATCGAGCCCGTGATAGATCGCGCGACGCACGTTCACATCGGCCAGGATCGGGTTGCGATGATTAAACTCCACGGTCGAGTGGGCGACGTTGTTCTCGTAACCCTCGGTGCCCACGTCGAACCTGTCGTCCTGCGACAGCCGTTCGATATCGGCCATCGACACGCCGATGAACCCGGATTCATGCACTTCACCCGCCTCCAGCGCGGCGGCGGCGGCGGATTTGTCCTTGATGAAACGCCAGACGATCCGATCAAGATGGGGATAGCCCTCGCGCCAGTAATCCTCGTTCTTGACCGCCATTACATACTGGCCGCGTTCATACTCCACGAACTTGAACGGGCCTGTGCCGACGGGCGCGGTATTCAGTTCGTTCTTCAGGATATCGGTGCCTTCATACAGATGTTTGGGCATCGGGTGACCAAGGTCGGGCATTGCCGCAAGAAACAGGTCCATCGGCATCGGCTTGGAATAGTTGAACACGGCGGTATGCGGATCAGCACAATCGACCGACTCAAGGTTGGCCTGCAATGCCGAGGAATAATTCAGCAGCTTCTTCCACATTTCAATGGCGGTAAAGGCCACGTCGTCGCAGGTGAAATCCTCGCCGTCATGCCATTTGACGCCTTCACGCAGCTTGACGGTGATGTGCAGGCCATCCTCGGAACTGGACCATTCCGTGGCCAGCACCGGAACATACCCATCGTAGCTCTTGTCGATCAGGGGCTCCACGATCTTGCCAGAGATGTTGTAGACACCGGTCGACGCGCGCAAGGCCGGGTTCAACGTTCGCTGTTCGGAAATCATCTGCACGATTGCCGTTCCGCCCGTCGTCACATCCTGCGCCATCGCGGGCAGAGACATTGTACCCATCATGGCGGCACCGGTCATGGCGAGGGCTAGGCCCGTTCGTCCTGTCATCATCTTGCTGTATCCCCAAAATTGCTTGCCCCGTATGGCGCGGGGGCCTTGATCGAATGGGCCATACTGTGTGCGCTGCGAAATCGGAGGTCAACGGCAAACTCAACACCATTGCGAAACCCCGAAAGGTCGCTCTACAGTTGGACGGTAACGGGACGCAGCGTTTTCCCGACTTGAACAGAAAGGCCGCCAGATGCAAAAAACGGCGTGGATCACCGGAGCCGGATCCGGCATCGGCGCGGCACTGGTCAAAGCATTTTCCGCTGCCGGATATGGCGTCGCATTGACCGGGCGCACCCGCCGGAGCCTTGTGGATGTGGCCGCCTCGCTGCCCGACACGGCAAAGACGCTCCTGCTGCCCGGCGACGTGACCGACCGGGCCGGCATGGTGGAACTGGCTGCGCAGATCACGGAATGGGGCGGTGGCATTCATGTACTGTGCAACAATGCCGGGCTGAATATTCCGCAACGCAAGTGGGCCGATCTGGACTGGGACAGCTGGGATGACGTGTTCCGGGTCAACCTGAGCGGAGCCATGAACGTTATCGCGGCCTGTCTGCCGACGATGCGCCGGCAACGGGACGGGGTGATGATCCACACCTCAAGCTGGGCCGGTCGTTACCATTCTGCGGTGGGCGGCGTCGCCTATGGCGCATCCAAACATGCGCTTTCGGACCTGTCGGCCAGCCTGAACGACGAAGAGGGCGCGAACGGCATTCGGTCCACGGCGCTGTGCCCGGCCGAAGTCGCAACCCCGCTTCTGGCCAAGAGGCCCGGTTTTGACGCCTCGCGCATGGCGGCGATGATTCAACCCGAAGACATGGCCGAAACCGCGCTCTACGTGGCGCGGATGAACCCGTCGGTCGTCATACACGAAATTGTCCTGGCACCGGTGCGGCACTGACCGCGCCAAGCCATTCCCAAAGTCAATCGGAGAACCCGCATGTCCCATCCCGTCAAAGGCATAGATCATTGTTTCGTACTGGTGAACGATCTGGATACCGCCGCCGCGCAATATGCGGCTATGGGATTTACTCTCTCACCGCGCGGACTGCATTCGGCGGCCAAGGGATCGGCCAATTACACGATCATGTTTCCGGATGATTATTTCGAGTTGCTGGGCCTGCTCACGCCCACCGAACTCAACGCCAAGCGACGCAAGACGCTGGCGGAACAGGGCGAAGGGCTGCACGCGATCGCCTGCCGCATCGACACTGCCGATTCCGCCGCTAAGGCGCTTGAGGCGTTGGGCATCGCCACGCAGGATCTGAACAGTTTCGAACGGCCGGTTCCGCTGCCCGGCGGCGACACCGGGGTGGCGGCATTCTCGACGGTGACCTTTGCGCCGGACGAGGTGCCACTGGGCATGGTGTTCATGTGCCAGCACAAAACGCGCGAGACCGTTTGGCTTCCTGAACTTCTGACCCATCAGAACACCGCCTGCGGGTTGGACGCGATCCTGGCGATTTCCGAGTCCCCCGAAGAGGATGCGCAGCGCTTTGCGCGGTTGTGGGCCGCCGGACAGGTGGTCGAGGACAACGGCAGCTGTACCGTGCAAACGGGACAGAACTCGGCACCTTTGCAGTTGCTGAAGAGGTCCGACATGGCCGCGCTCTATCCCGATATCGACCTGTCGAAAACGGCAAGCGGAGCATTCACCGCTCTGCGGATCAGGGTAAGCGATATCGACGCGGCCCGCGCCTGTCTGGCAGCCGCCGAGCTCCCTGCCCACGACACGACATCTGGAGTGGCCGTGTCACCCGAAGCGGCGTCCGGCGCAGTGCTGGAGTTCGTACAGGACCGTCGCCAACCATAAATATCCGCAGCGGACACTGAAGCGGAAGCTGCTGCGATAGTGCCAAAGTCCTCAGCTATCAGTCGCCTCGCGGTCCCTAAATCAACGTTCATCAGAGACCGCTGGATCCGGAAGATCAACTCTCGCTGTTGCTTGCAATGCTGGCCAAATCCTCGGCGGTTCTGTGCATCAGGTCCAAATGGAGCTCTGCGTCCTTGAGACTCAATCGCTGCACGGGACCATGAACCGAAAGGGTTGACATGAGCCTGCCCCGGCCATCCTTGATGGGCACTGCAACCGCAACCATTTCGTCCATGAACTCTTCGTCATCGGTCGAGTAGCCGCGCTTGCGGATGATTTCTATTTCATCCTTCAGGATATTCGCGTCCGTGATGGTTTTTCTTGTATGCCGCTGCAGCTGTGTCGCGGCCAGGAAACGCTCAAGGTGTGATGGCAGCAAGGACGACAAATACATCTTGCCGCTGGCCGTGCAGTGAAACGGAACTGCCGACCCGATGGGAAGCTGGATCCGCAGGGGCCATTTCGACTCCACCCGATCGAGATAGATCATGCCGTCGCGTTCAGATGTGGCGATGTTGCAGGTTTCGCCGATTTCCTCCGCGAGTTTCTGCAGCACCGCCAGCCGCGCCGTTCTTATGCGCAGCGAGGAAAGAACGTTCACCGAGAGTGTTCTGAGCCGACGCCCGGGACTGAAGGATTTTCCGTCAATATCACGCTGAACAAGACCTTCCGCCTCCAAGGTGTTGAAGAGGCGATGCACGGTCGGTTTTGGCAAGCCTAGAACCGCGTTCGCTTCTGTCGGAGTTATCGGCACGCCAGCACGCCCGATTTCCTCCAGCAACAACACGAGACGCATGTTGGTCGGGATACTCTGGCCTTCCTGTCTGCGAGCGTTGTCAGCCATACTCAATTCATATCAACGGTTTGGCAACAGCGCCAAGGCTAGTTCGGGGATCATAGCAACAAGAAGCCATACTGCAATCAGCGAAAACAGGTACATTGTCGAGTACCGCAAGAGTCGGAAGTATGGAACACCTGTCACGCCGCTTGCGACATAGAGGTTCAGACCGTAAGGCGGCGTGATAAACCCGATGGAGGCGCCCACCAGGAAGATCACCGAAAAGTGGACCGGATCGACCCCGACAGAGGCTGCGACCGGCGCGAGAATCGGGGCAAGGATGATCGTTACAGGCAGGCTTTCCAAAATCATGCCTGCCACAAACACGATCGCCATTGCGGTGAAGAGAACGGGATAGTAGCCGCCCATTCCGGTCACGAACCCACCAATTACTGATTGAGCACCCAGCAACGATAGAATCTGTTGCATGACCACCGAAACCGCGATGAGCGGCGCGAGAATGCCGGTGATCTGCGCCGAGCGGACGACGATCGAAGGGATCTCCCGAATGGTGAACCCTTCAACCACCAACATGGACGCGGTGGATTTCTCGGATACCGGCGTGTCGGCATCCTGGCCCATGATCCTGTTCAGCGGAAAAGAAATCAGCCCTACGATGATACAGAAGCCGACCGTCACACCGGCCGCCTCGGTTGGAGAGAATTTGCCGGTATAGATACCCCAGAGCACCAGACCGATGGCAAAGAAGCCCAGCCAGGCGCCGATGGCCGTTTTGATGACCCGGCCAATTTCTAAACGGATCAAATAGCCCCAGCCGTTGATCGAACAGACGATGAATGCCGTCGCCATCATCGCAAAAACCATCAGCGTCCCCGGGATGATACCTGCCACGAAGAGTTCGGAAATCGGCAGGTTCATCAGGAAGCCGTAAACAATGAAGATGATCGACGGCGGGATGATGATCCCGACTGTGCCGCCCGCCGCCGCCGTGGCTGCCGAGAAGCGCTCGTCATAGCCACCTTTGACCATTTCAGGGTGCAGCATCGAACCAATGGTCGCCGTTGTTGCGGAGTTCGACCCGGAGATTGCAGCAAAGAGACCGCAGGCCCCAACGGCCGCCATCGCAAGACCGCCGCGCAGCCATCCCAGACAGGAATATGCGAAATCCGACAATCGTCGGGCAATTCCTGATTTGTTGATCAGGTCCCCCGTCAATATGAAGAGCGGCATCGCAAGCAAAGCAAAGCCCTTGTTAAAGACATTCAGCAGTTCCGCACCGGTGTTGTCCAATGTCAGCCCCATCACAAAGCTGCAGCCAACGACCCAGTACAAGATGACCAGAAGCACCGGAACGCCCAGCATGAACAGCATCGTCACAGCGAGCGAAATGATCGTGATCCATGTTCCGTCTTCCATCATACGTCTCCACCGATAACTGATTGCACGATCATGGGTTTGCCCGTGCGATAATTGCGCAGGTCTTCGACCAGGTTTTCGATGACGCGGCCCGCCATGAGGATAAAGGCGACTGGTACGGTGATAATGAACCACCACTGCATCAGATTGTCGGTGCCCAGAACGATCTGGAAATTGTCATAGGAGTTGACCGTGACCCGTGACGTCGTTGTGACCACGATCACGCAAAACCCGAACCACAGTGCCGCATCCAGGAGCAGGCAGAAGAGTTGCCCTCCGCGCGGAAACTGCGACCGAAACTCGTTGAAGCTCAGGTGCGTCCGAAGCCGGACGTTAAACGCACAGCCGAACCATGCCATGATCATGAACAGCATCGGCGGGATCGTTGTGGACCAGGCGGGCTGTCCCGGAACAAACGGAATGAACCGCTGCAAGACGCCCACGAAAATAATGGCGGCAATGATGATATAGGTCCACACGACAATGGTGCGTTCCAGGTGACGGTCCAGAAACGGGACCGCCTTGTAGAGGTAGTAGACCAAGGTGCCGCCCAACAACGTGAGCGGCCCAAAGACATACCATGCTGCGTCCGACCGATAGGCCTGTACTGTCTTGAAGTCGATATCACCCGTCAGCGTCGATGTGACGATGGTGACCATATCAGCCCAGATAGACATCTATGCGATTCCCTTTTTCTTGGAACATGCCGCCGGTAGCGGATGGAAGAACCTGTCTTGAAAAACAGTACTGGTCCGACCGATTTGCCGGACCAGCACCGCGTAAGCTTGTCAGCCTTTCCACCAGCGGCGAGGTTCGACATTTTCCGGCTTCATATCAGCGGGGACCTGGCGCGCGATGTCATAGATTTCCTGATAGGTGTCGATGCCACCGGCCCAACCGTTCAGACGTTCACGCCATTGCTCCCACAATTGTGGTTGAAACTCGGGTGAGCACATTTCTTCGGCCATCTTGATCTGATCATCTGCCAGGAATGCATTGCGTACATTGTTTTCCGCAAAAATCGTGCCCGGCAATTGCGGGTCCGAGAAACCGACAGTCTTGACCAGGGCAGCCTCGTTCGCCGCCTGCACATGGGTCTGTGTCCAGTATGCCGATTCCAATACGGCGTCCTGAAGCTCGCCGCTCAGACCATCAAACACGGAAGTTGCCATCGAGGTGTGCTCTGTGCCGCAGAAGAACTTGAGATCCACACACTGGGACACAACGGGCGACATGTTGGCATAGGCCACGGCGGACGCCCATGTTTCCGCACCATCAATCAGGCCCTGCTTCAACCCGTCCAACGTTTCTTCCCATGCGACGGGAACCGGGTTCAGGTTCAGCGCCTCCATTGCAATCCGGCCCAACTGGGTGCCGGTCACGCGGTTCTTGGTGCCGAACAGTTCTTCCAGCTTGGTGACGGTGGGCGCGTCCTGATACTTCAGGCCCAACTGGATGCCGCGCAATTCGCAATGGCTGAAGAGAAACTTCAACCCGTGCCGCTTTTCGAGAGGATCGCGCAGGATGCGCTGCGATTCAGGACTGTAGAGGAAGTGGTACTGTGACGCCCGGCCGGGGAACATGTAGGCATAGTCCAGCACGTTCAGATAGGGCGCGCCACCGGCAGAGTTCTGTGTGGACGCGGCATAGATATCAACGATGCCCTGCTGGGTCTTTTCCACGCAGGAGGTCTGCCCGCAGATTTGATTGTCGCCGATAAATTCGATGCGGATCTCGCCATCCGTGCGGCTCTCCAGATCGCGTGCAAACTCCAGAGCACCGGCGCGTTCTATCAGCAAATTCCTATCGTTAAAGCCCGACGCGCCGAATTTCAGCGTGTGCTTGGCCTCTTTTGAAAATCGACGTTCATAAGTCGAGTTCGCAGCGGCCGCGAGATTGGCAAGGCTCATTGCCCCGCCGAAAGACCCTGCGGCCAGAAGAGTCGAACTCATGCCGTAGCGACCAGCAACCCTGAACAGATCCCGGCGAGACAGATGCCCCAGCTTGCTTCCAATACTCATTTTTTCATTCCTCCCATATTGTCTCACCCAATGAGACTTGTAGTATCATTTTTAATCATGTATTGATCATTGGCGCAAGGGAAAGTTTGAGTGCCGGAAATCCGCGCTTGGGGGGAAAATGGAAACGTCAAACGTCGACTATATTGTTGTGGGGGCAGGTTCTGCGGGCTGTGTTCTTGCCAACCGCCTCAGCGAAGATCCATCAAACAGAGTGCTGTTGTTAGAAGCCGGCGGGCGTGACCTGAACCCGTGGATTCACATTCCGGTCGGCTACTTCAAGACCATCCACAATCCGAAAGTCGACTGGTGCTACAAGACTGAACCGGATCCTGGCCTGAACGGTCGCTCGATTGAATGGCCGCGCGGCAGAGTCCTGGGCGGATCGTCCTCACTGAATGGTCTGCTTTATGTTCGCGGACAGCCGAGGGACTATGACCGTTGGCGTCAGATGGGCAACACGGGCTGGGGCTGGGAGGATATTCTACCCCTTTTCAAGCGCTCAGAGAAAAATGAACGCGGCGGCGATGATTTCCACGGCGATCAGGGGCCCTTGTCTGTATCGAACATGCGCATTCAACGCCCCATTACCGATGCCTGGGTCGCGGCGGCGCAAAATGCGGGTTACCCGTTCAATCCGGACTATAATGGTGCCAAACAGGAAGGCGTGGGTTACTTTCAACTGACGTCGCGCAATGGCCGGCGCTGCAGTTCTGCAGTTGCCTATCTCAACCCGGTCAAATCCCGCAAAAATCTGGAGATCATCACGCATGCGCAGGTTGACAAGATTGTGATCGAGGATCGCCGCGCGACGGCAGTGACATATACCGATCGCGGAGGCCAGGTTCATACCATAAAGGCAAATCGGGAAATAATCTTGTCCGGTGGCGCAATCAACTCGCCGCAACTGCTGATGTTGTCAGGAATAGGCGAAGCTGCCCAACTGGCGGAACACGGGATCGACGTAGTGCAGGATTTGGCCGGCGTCGGCAAGAATCTTCAGGACCATCTCCAGGCGCGCCTGGTCTACAAATGCAACGAGCCGACCCTGAATGACGAAGTGTCCTCTCTCTTTGGGCAGGCCAAGATCGGCCTGAAATACATGATGTTTCGGGCTGGCCCGATGACCATGGCCGCCAGCCTCGCCACCGGCTTCATGAAGACCCGGGAGGATTTGGAGACGCCCGACATTCAGTTCCACGTTCAGCCTCTGTCGGCGGAAAACCCCGGCAAAGGGGCTGATAAATTCTCTGCTTTCACAATGTCGGTCTGTCAATTACGGCCTGAGAGCCGAGGTGAAATCCGGCTGGCGGGGGCAGAGTCCGGAACATATCCGAAGATCATCCCGAACTACCTGTCGACCGAAACAGACTGCCGCACCATCGTGGCGGGTGTGAACATTGCCCGAAAGATCGCCCGGCATGCGCCGCTGACGTCCAAAATCTCCGAGGAGTATCGCCCTCATGCGAGCCTTGATATGGATGACTTCGATGCAACGCTGGATTGGGCGCGAAACAACACAGCGTCGATCTATCACCCGACTGGCACGTGCAAGATGGGATCTGGTAAGGATGCCGTTGTGGATGAGCGCTTGCGTGTCCACGGCATTCGCGGACTGCGCGTTGCAGACTGTTCCATCATGCCCGAAATCGTTTCCGGCAACACCAATGCACCTGCGATCATGATTGGCGAAAAGGCCAGCGATCTGGTGCTCGAAGATCGCGACCACTCTCGATGAACCGCGGCATGCGGCGCTTCTCAAACTGACAATCAACGAAGGATCACCTACCATGAAAATGACAACCGAAGAGGCCTTTATCAAGGTACTGCAGATGCATGGTATCGAACATGCCTTTGGCATCATCGGGTCTGCAATGATGCCGATTTCCGACCTGTTTCCGGCTGCGGGTATCAAATTCTGGGATTGTGCGCATGAAACCTCGGGCGGCATGATTGCCGATGGCTACACCCGTGCAACGGGCAAGATGAGCATGGCGATTGCGCAAAACGGCCCCGGCATCACCAACTTCGTCACTCCGATCAAGACCGCCTACTGGAACCATACGCCGCTGCTGCTGGTCACGCCGCAGGCGGCCAACAAGACAATCGGACAGGGCGGGTTTCAGGAAATCGAACAGATGAAACTGTTCGAGGATATGGTCTGTTATCAGGAAGAGGTCCGCGATCCGTCACGCATGGCCGAAGTCCTGAACCGGGTGATCGAAAAGGCATGGCGCGGATCTGCGCCGGCGCAGATGAACATCCCGCGCGACTACTGGACCCAGATCATTGATATCGAACTGCCGCAGATTATCCGCCTGGAGCGTCCTGCGGGGGGTGAAGAGGCGATTGCCGCTGCGGCAAAGCTGCTGTCGGATGCCGAATTCCCTGTGATTCTCAACGGGGCCGGCGTGATCCTGGCCGGCGGCATCGATGCCAGCCGGCACCTGGCAGAGGCGCTGGACGCCCCGGTCGCCTGTGGCTACCAGCACAATGACGCGTTCCCGGGCAATCATCCGCTGGGTGTCGGACCTCTGGGCTACAACGGCAGCAAGGCGGCGATGGAACTGATCCAGAAGGCCGATGTCGTGCTGGCCCTGGGCAACCGCCTGAACCCGTTTTCGACGTTGCCGGGCTATGGCATGGATTATTGGCCGAAGGATGCCAAGGTCATCCAGGTCGACATCAATTCGGACCGGATCGGCCTGACCAAGAAGGTAGATGTGGCGATCCAAGGCGATGCAAGGAAGGTCGCCGAGCAGTTGCTCGCAAACCTGTCGGATGAGGCCGGTGACAAGGGCCGCAAGGAGCGCAAGGAAGAGATCGCCTCGCGCAAGTCCCGGTGGGCGCAGGAACTCAGCTCGATTGACCATGAGGACGACAACGACGAAGGCATCACCTGGAATGAACGTGCCCGCAACCGCCAGCCCGATCGCATGAGCCCACGTCAGGCATGGCGCGCGATCATGTCGGCCCTGCCCAACGATGCGATCATCAGCAGCGACATCGGCAACAACTGCGCGATCGGCAACGCGTATCCGTCATTTGAAAAGGGCCGCAAATACCTGGCACCGGGTCTCTTTGGTCCCTGCGGCTATGGCCTTCCAGCCATCCTTGGCGCCAAGATTGGCTGCCCGGATGTTCCCGTTGTCGGCTTTGCTGGGGATGGAGCCTTCGGTATCTCGATGAACGAGATGACGGCTTGTGGCCGCAATGACTGGCCACCGATCACGATGATCATCTTCCGTAACTACCAGTGGGGCGCTGAAAAGCGTAACACGACACTCTGGTACGATGACAACTTCGTCGGAACGGAACTGAACCTTGGTGTCAACTATGCCAAGATCGCGGAAGGCTGTGGCGTCAAGGGTGTGCAGGCGACGTCGATGGAGCAGTTGACCGATGTGCTGAACACCGCCGTGAAAGAGCAGATGAAGGATGGTGTGACCACCTTTATCGAAGTCATCCTGAACCAGGAGTTGGGCGAACCCTTCCGCCGCGACGCTATGAAAAAGCCGGTAAAGGTCGCCGGCATCGATATAGCTGACATGTGTCCGCAGCGGGTCTGAGAGGCCCGGTCGCATGAGCATTCTCGATGAGATTTGCGCCGCAGCCAGACGCCATCGGACACGGATTGTCCTGTCCGAGGGCGACGATTCGCGCGTGGCCGAGGCAGCGTTAAAGGCGGCCCGCGACGGGATCGCCGACATGCAGTTGATAGGCCCTCGTGCCTCTATCCACGCATTGCTTGCTGACAATGACGGTGCAGACAGGATCGACATCCTTGATCCTGCAGAGTCACCCAAGTTGGATCGCTACACGCATGAGTTCTTTGAGCTTCGCAAACACAAGGGGATGACTCGGGAAGAGGCCCGCACAACGATGAGCGGCCAGTTGGGCTTTGCCGCGATGATGGTGCGGCTGGGCGACAGTGACGGAACGATCGGTGGCGCGGTGGCGACGACCACCGACACCGTACGAATTGCTTTGCAGGTGATTGGCAAGTCACCCGAGGCGAGTGTCGTTTCCAGCTGTTTCCTGATGTCACTGCGCGCGCCGTTCAATCAATCTGTCATTTTCGCGGATTGCGGCCTGATTTTGCAGCCAACCGCGGTCGAGTTGGCCAGCATTGCCATTGCCTCGGCTCAATCGCTGTCGGCCTTTACCGGGCAAACGCCACGCGTCGCGATGCTCTCCTTCTCGACCATGGGCAGCGTCAGGGCAGATGCGCATGAATCGATTGATCGGATTCGCACGGCCATATTGATGATCCGGGAGCAGGCGCCTGACCTGAATGTCGACGGGGAAATGCAGTTCGATGCAGCCCTGATGCCGGATGTGGGAGACCAGAAGGCGCCGAATTCCCAGGTCGCCGGGCAAGCAAATGTCTTTGTCTTTCCAAGCCTGAGCGCAGGTAACATCGCCTACAAGATCGCGCATCGTCTGGGCGGCGCTTCGGCACTTGGTCCAATCCTGCAGGGGCTCGCGAAGCCAGCAAACGACCTGTCGCGCGGGTGCAGCGTCGAAGACATCTATCGTTCGATTGCAATCACGGCGTGTCAGGCGATTGCACAAAGGGAGGCCAAGCATGTCTGAGTCAAAGCAGCCAGTTCTCGACACCAGTCCACATGTGTCTGACGAGGTGCGGTGCACCACTTGCTATATGTGCGCATGCCGCGGCGGCATTCAGGTTCATCTGCGCGACGACAAGGCCGGCGTACCTAGAATTCGATACATCGACGGCAACCGCCGGCATCCAATCAACAAGGGCGTGATTTGCGCCAAGGGAAGTGCCGGCATCATGCAGCACTACTCTCCGGCCCGGCTGAAAAAGCCGCTCAAACGAGTGGGCGAGCGGGGATCGGGTGAATTTCAGGAAATCGAATGGGAAGACGCGCTGAGCCTTGCAAGCGACTGGCTCGGCGCGGTTCGCGACGACGACCCCAAGAAACTGGCCTTCTTCACAGGCCGCGACCAGTCGCAATCCTTCACCTCATATTGGGCACAGCAGTTTAGCACACCGAATTATGCGGCCCATGGCGGCTTCTGTTCTGTGAACATGGCCGCTGGCGGGATCTATACGTTGGGCGGTGCCTTCTAGGAGTTCGGCTCGCCCGATTGGGATTGGACAAAACTCTTCATGGTTTTCGGTCTTGCCGAAGATCACGATAGCAACCCCATCAAGATCGGCATTGGCAAGCTGAAGTCGGCAGGCGGGCGCGTGATCGGGGTCAACCCCGTGCGCACCGGCTATAACGCGGTGGCCGATGAGTGGGTCGGCATCACACCCGGAACAGATGGCCTGTTCATTCTTGCCTTGGTCCATGAACTGCTGCGCACCGGTCACGTCGACGTCGATTACCTAAGCCGCTGGACCAATGCCGGGCATCTTATGGACCAGAACGAAGGTGAGACCTCCGGCCTGTTCGTGCGTGACGACGACGATAATCCGCTGGTCTGGAACACGGTTACAAACGCCATGCAACCTTTTGATAATAAAGGTTTTCTACCAACTCTGAAAGGGGCGGTTCCGCTGCCGGGCGGTGGCACTGGATTGCCTGTATTTTGAGGTGATGGCAAAAAAGTACCTCGATCCGCAATACGCTCCTGAAACGGTGGCCGAGCGGTGTGGTCTGGCTGTTCCGCCCATAAAACGACTGGCGGCGGAACTGGCGGATGTCGCCTTCAATCAGGCCATCGAGGTCAAGGCCGACTGGACGGACTTTCGTGGCGAAACGCACACCGGCTTTAAGGGCCGCCCGGTCAGCTTTCACGCCATGCGGGGAATCTCGGCGCATTCCAACGGGTTTCAGACCTGTCGCGCCCTGCATGTATTGCAACTGATGCTGGGTGCGGTCGAAAATCCGGGCTCATTCCGGTTCAAACCACCCTATCCCAAGCCGGTCGAAGCGCACCCCGCTCCGCATTCCGAGGTCACGCCGCATAAGCCGCTGAACGGGCCGCACCTGGGCTTCCCCCGGTCCCCCGCTGATCTGGCATTGGAAGCGGACGGTACGGCCAAGCGTATCGACAAGGCGTTCACCTGGGAAAATCCGCTTTCAACGCATGGCATGATGCATATGGTGATTTCGAACGCGCACGCGGGCGATCCCTATCCGATCGACGTGCTGTTTAGGTATATGGCGAACATGTCGTGGAACTCATCCATGAACACCAAAGGTGTGATGGAGATGCTGACCGACAAGGACGAAAAAGGCGCATACAAGATCCCCAGGATGATCTATTCTGACGCCTATTCGTCGGAAATGGTGGCGTTCGCTGACCTGATCCTGCCGGACACCACCTATCTGGAACGGCACGATTGCATCTCGCTGCTGGATCGTCCGATTGGCGAGGTCGACGCGGCCTGCGATGCCATTCGCTGGCCGGTTCTGGAGCCCGACCGAGATGTTCGCGGCTTCCAGTCCGCACTGCTGGATTTGGGCGCACGCCGTGGCCTGCCGGGTTTTGTTAACGATGCCGGTGACGCTCTTTACAGAGACTACGCCGACTACATGATCAACCACCAGCATCGACCCGGTGTCGGGCCGCTTGCCGGTTGGCGTGGCGAGGATGGCAAGGGCGAAGGGCGTGGCGCACCCAACCCGGACCAGCTTCAGAAGTACATTGACAATGGCGGGTTCTTGGAGTGCCATATCCCCGACAATGCCCGGTTCATGAAGCCATTCAACATGGACTACGAGAACTGGGCCGTGGAACGGGGTTTCTACGACAAACCCGCGCCTTATGTCTTTCAAATCTACTCGGAACCGATGCGCACCTTCCAGCTTGCCGCCGAAGGTCATGGTGACATCCAACCAACCGGTCATTTGCGGGAACAGGTCAAATCAGCGCTCGACCCCTTCCCCATCTGGTGGGAACCATTTGAGCAGACGGCGGTGGACAATGCCGAGTACCCGCTACATGCGATCACTCAGCGCCCGGCCGCCATGTACCATTCCTTGGGGGTCGCAAAACGCATGATTGCGGCAGATTCACGGTGAAAACCCGATGTTTGTACCGGGCCCAGTTATGGATGAGCACGGACTTGAAGACGGCGACTGGGCCTGGATCAGTTCGCATCACGGCAAGATCAAAGTCCCGGTATGACGCATGGATGCCGTCAACTCCAAGACATTGTGGTGCTGGAATGCGATCGGCAAACGCAAAGGCGCAAGGGCGTTGGGTGACGGTGCCCCGGAGACCACGCGCGGTTTCCTGCTGAACCACCTGATGAACGAACTGTTGCCACCCAACGGCGATGGCCTGCTCTGGTCAAATTCTGATCCCGTGACGGGCCAGGCTGCCTGGTTTGACCTGAGGGTCAAAATCGAAAGGGCCGCGCCAAGCGATCACTCCGAACCCGATGCCGGGGCGCAGGACTCTCCGGTCGGAACCGGTCCCACAGAGCTGACATATGGGAAGGATTGGACATGACCACTCTGCCGGAAAGCACCCAGGTCAAGCTGGGTCTCGTGATCGATCTCGACATTTGTGTCGGGTGTCAGGCTTGTGCCGTGAACTGCAAGGAGTGGAACACCGGTGGTTATGGTGCTCCGCTCAGCGATCAGGACGCCTATGGAGCCAACCCGACCGGCAGCTGGTTGAACCGCATTCACAGCTTTGAAGTGCAGCCCGAAACCGGGCCGGCACAACTGGTGCATTTCCCAAAGTCGTGCCTGCATTGCGACGATGCGCCCTGTGTTACCGTCTGCCCGACGGGGGCCAGCTACAAGCGCACCGAAGACGGTATCGTACTGGTCAACGAGGACGCCTGCATGGGATGTGGCCTGTGCGCCTGGGCCTGCCCTTACGGCGCACGGGAGTTGGACAAGGCGGAAAGTGTCATGAAGAAATGCACCCTCTGCGTCGATCGTGTCTATAACGAGAACCTGCCCTAGGAAGACCGCGAACCTGCTTGTGTCCGGGCCTGTCCTACGGGAGCACGCCATTTTGGGGATCTCGCCGATCCGACCAGCGATGTCAGCCAGCTGGTGCAGGATCGCGGCGGTTACGACCTGATGCCGGAACTGGGGACCAAGCCGGTCAATCAATACCTGCCACCGCGGCCTAAGGACGTGCATGAAACAGCACCCGCGCAATTGGCCGAACTGGCCAAACCCGAGGCGACCGGATTTCTCGGCTGGCTCGACAAAGCACTGGAAAGGGTAGGCTGATGCATCCGGCACCGTCCATCATATTGTTCACGGTCCTGAGCGGACTGGGGCTCGGCCTGATCATCTGGATGGGTCTGGGTCTCGGACCGGATAGCGCGACCTTTGCCTGGGTCAGTTCGATAGCGGCACTTGGAATTTCGGGCATTGGCGGGATGTTGTCTGCGCTGCATCTGGGCAAACCGTCCAACGCCTCGCGTTCGTTCAGTCAATGGCGCTCGTCCTGGCTCAGCCGCGAAGCCTGCCTTCTGGTTACGACTCTTGCGGTCTTTGACCTCTATGCGGCGATCTGGTGTCTCGCTGGAACGCGACTCTTTCCGCTGGGGTTGATCGCAGCAGCTCTTGCAGGGGCTACAATCTACTCAACCGCGATGATTTATGCCCAGATCCGCGCGGTGCCCCGTTGGAGTCTGACGCCAACACCGTACCTCTTGACCAATCAGAGCCTGATCGCCGTGACCGGAGGAACCGCCCAGGTGTGGTTGGCGCTTCTCGCACTTGTCTGTGCCGCTGGCTGCGCGGTCTGGTGGCAGAGCAAGGCGTCCCACGTGCGGCGCAGTTCGACCGGTGCCTCGATCGGTTCTGCCACAGGTCTCGGCAAGATCGGAAAGGTGAGGCTGTTTGAATCGCCGCACACCGGATCGAATTACCTGCTGGATGAAATGGCCTACCAGATCGCACGCCACCGCGCAGACCAACTGCGCAAAATCGGATTTGGCGCGGGATTTGCCATGCCCATCCTGCTCGCCTGTCTCGCCATGTCAGCAGGAGCCAGCTGGCTCCTTCTGGCGCTGGTATCGCATGTGATCGGCATGATCGCCCTGCGCTGGCTGTTCTTTGCCGAAGCTCAGCACGTTCAAGCCATGTTCTACGGTCAAGATCGAGTGCTGCACCTATGACTGTCATCCAAACGACCGGCCACCGCCCATGACATGGCGATTTGGACGGCCTTCTGACGAAGCCCCGCACATTGCACCATCCGCCACCGCGGAACGGCTTGGCGCGCGTGATCGTTTGCGCCGCATGATGCCGTTCCTGGGTTGGATGCCGAAGGTGACGCGAGACACCGTTCGCGCCGACATTTTTGCGGGTCTGACCAATGCTGCGATCGTGCTGCCGCAGGGCATTGCATTCGCCGCCATCGCCGGGCTGCCGCCACAGTATGGTCTGTACACGGCGATGGTGACGCCGGTGATCGCCGCATTCTTTGGCAATTCATGGCATTTGGTCTCTGGTCCAACCACCGCTATTTCAGTTGTGATCTTCGCAACTTTGGCCGAGCACTTCGTGCCGGGATCGCCTGAATTCATCAGCGCGGTGTTCAGCATCACGTTGCTGGCTGGGCTTTTCCAGCTTTGCCTCGGTCTCGTCAGTTTGGGGCAACTTGTCAGCTTGGTATCTCACTCCGTCATGGTGGGCTTTACTGCAGGCGCGGCAATACTGATTTTTCTCAGCCAGCTTCCGGGGTTCATCGGAAAATCGCTGCCAAGACCAGACGAGTTGTTCGCATTTGCCAAGGAACTCTGGCTTGTTTTGCCAGAACTCAACCCCAATGTCCTCGCAGTGTCATTGACCACGCTTGTCGTGGCGGTCCTGATCAAGAAATTCAAACCCGGATGGCCGAACTACCTGATCGCGTTGATCACTGGCCGCGGGTTGGCCTATGTGCTGGGCGCGCAAAGCCATGGTGTCGCGTTTGTGCAAGCCATCGATTCCGGAATTCCGCCTTTTGCGGTTCCGGAAATGTCCTTTGACATCGTCCGCGATTTGTCTCAGGGGCATTCACCCTGGCGCTCATCGGATTGCTGGAAGCCGTGTCGATTGCACGCGCGATGTCGCTACAGTCGCATCAATCTCTTAATAGCAATCAGGAGATCATCGGCCAGGGGCTGTCAAACATCGGTGGCTCGTTCTTTTCGGCCTATATGGGATCAGGGTCGTTCACACGCAGCTCACTCAACCTGGAGGCCGGTGCCAAAACACCATTGGCCGCAATTCTGGCGGCCGTATTTCTCCTTTTCATTCTGCTGTTGGTGAGCCCGTTGATAGCCCATATTCCGATCCCTGCAATGTCGGGCCTGATCATGCTGGTGGCCTGGAAACTGATCGACGTCAGGGAAATTCGACACATTCTGACGACAAGCGCTTCGGAAACGGCGATCTTTCTGATTACGTTCATGGTCGTTTTGCTGGTCGATCTGGAATTTGCAAACTATGCAGGAGTCATCGTATCGCTGTCGCTGTTTCTGCGGAAAACGATGCGCCCGGGGCTGCCGGTGAATGTCCCCAATGCAGGCGTAGTCGGACGACCGTTCATGAGCCCGATCCACTGGCGCTTGCCGGAATGCTCACAAGCCATGTTCATTCGGGTACAGGGACCGATGTACTTCGGAGCGGTCGAGTATCTGGAAAAAGAATTTCGCCGCTTGGAAAAGCAACGGCCGGACCAGCTACATCTCGCATTGCTGATTGATGGATCGGTTGGAATTGATCTTGCAGGGGCAGAATGGCTGGTCGAAGAAGCCCGGACGCGCAAAGAACAGGGGGGGAGCCTCTATCTTGTCGGGCGATACCCTCCTCTTCGCCGTCAGTTGGATCAGTATCATGTGACCAAATTGGTTGGTCGGGAGAACATCTTTCGACGAAAGCGCGAAATGCTGGAGAATATGGTTCCAAAGCTCGACCCGACCGTTTGCGCCAAATGCGAACTGCGCGTCTTTCTCGAATGCAAGAATATGCCAAGCCCTGACGCTGGTTCATAGATCACGTTTGGATCGAAATTGGCACTGTTGTCACCGGTCCGAACAGTTTTGATGCCGTCTCGGCCATCTCCGAATTGACCTCGGCGCTGCAGACGTTGAAAACCTGATTGCAGAGCGGAGCATTGTTGCCGATCATGTGCCGTTTCGTGCGGACTTCTATCGCCGGCTGTCCGACACCCAAGTTCAGGGTCCGAAGATCAGAGCCTGCAACAGTACGGTTTGAAGGAAATCAGCCTATGGATATTTTGCGCTGCGACGCGTTGGTTGACATTCCCTGGAAAAACGGCGGCGGGATCACACGGAACATTGCCATGGCGACCTGCGGCGCACACACGGCGTGGCGACTCAGCCGTGCCGATGTCGCCCGCGACGGTGCATTCTCATGCTTTGCAGGGCTCGAACGGATTTTGACCGTGGTTTCCGATACCGGCATGGTGTTGGACCATCCGGATGGTGAATTCGATGCCGACCCGTGGCAGCCCGTCCGCTTTGCTGGAGAAATGGAGGTGTTTGCGCGCCTCAAAGGTGGTCCCCTGACGGATCTCAACCTGATGTTTGATCCGTCCGTGTGCGACGGGTCGGTCACCACCCTATACGGGCCTCTTGATCACACGATGATCCGGCCTGAGGCTGGGGCGACCGCCCTGCATGTGTTGGCAGGACGGCCAAAGCTTGGCACCCAATCTCTTTATTCCGGGGACACTGCCTTTGTGGATACAAGCGTGCCCTTGAGCCTTGGCAAAGGCGACGCGGCGCTGGAGATCACGATATGCTATCTGGATCGAGGCAAGACCGTCGAATTTTCCATTGCTGGTGGTAGCGACCCTTTCTGACTGAGTGCCGCGCGGCGTACTTTCTGGCAAATGGCAAGTCGACACGCGGGTCGACTATCGAGCGTTTCGACATTCTCCTCGACGATGCGTCATCAATGGGTCAGCACATTCCTTCACGGATATCCGTCAGGGTGCGGCGGACAATTTGGAGTCTGTGGTTGGTGGCTCCAGCAGTGCGCCAAGCGACTGCCGGAAGCGCGTCACGTCAGCAAGCGTATACCGATCAAGTGACGCGAAAAACGCCTCTTGGGCCTGTACCAAAGGTTCACGCAGACCACAGGCTGGCAGGACAAGACAGGATTTGTCGGTCCCAAAGCACTCCACCACCGGGTCATTGCGCTTCATCGCCCGGACAACGGCGCCAACGCGGATCTGATCCGGTGCGCGCGCCAGGGTAAGTCCGCCGTTGCGGCCTCTTTCCGATGTGACGAAACCTGCGCGGCCAAGCTGTGTGGAAACCTTGGACAGGTGGCTTTCCGACAGTCCAAAGAGTGTCGCAATCTCTGAAGTGGGGACGCGTGCGGGCGAACGCACCGCCAATGTCATCAGCACGCGAAGGGCGTAATCGGTAAATTTGTCCAACTGCATGTCAAGATATTTAGCATTTACAATGCGCATTTAAAAGAGATATGTAATACGTATCAGAAATACCTATTAAGGGATCGAATCAATGTCACTGTTCGACGCAATTCTCTGGCCGGGAACCAAGGTCTGCGAACGCCTGGGCGTGGACCCGGAAGGAGACGCCGGCCTGATCCGCTGGATGATCAACACGCTCGTCTATCTCGTGGTTGGCCTGATTTTCGTCTGGATTGTCGTCGCCTGACCGTGCCGATGCATTGCTCACACCGAGTTGCGGACTGACAACCCTCCTCGACCGAAAGGAACGACCCATGACAACCTGGCTTCCCACCCTGACTACAGAAACACCTGAAGAGGGCTATGAACTGGCAGTCAAACTCAGTCGTGTTGCAGTCAAGATGACACAACCGGACGCTGCCATTCGCGAAAAATTGCGTCCCGAGTATGCAGAGAGCTTTGACGCCCTGATTGCTTCAAGCCAGATCGTTGCGACGCATTTCGCAACTGTTGCGGCGGCAAACGGGTATTGGAGAGAGACATCATGACGCGGGTTGAGATAAGTCAGGACGGCTTTGTCGTCGATGCAGAGGTGATTGCAAAAGCGTTCAAACTCGAGCCGGAAAACATTCAACCCCTGATGCGCAGTGGCGAGATCACATCTCTGAGCGAAACCGGCATCGGGGAAGATGCCGGACGCGCACGTTTGACGTTCCACTATGGTGACCGTACCGTTCGGCTTGTCATTTCTCAAACGGGGACCATCCTGAAACGGGTGAGCTTTCCATCACGATCCCGCAAACCGATCGCTTCCGAGATGTTCCCACTTCCCAGCGAACCCAAGTCGTAGGGTCTTGCATAAGGTACGGGGAAATTGTCAGGGTGTTGTCCTGCTCCCGTTTCACCGGGCACTGACGTAAGCGTCGATTTGCGCCAAACCTTTCGCCATCGGTTAAGATCTTCAGGCCGGGGCGATCAACGACGTGGTGGACAGGGGTTTCGCTTGCAATGCCAGCCCATAGTTCCGCTACGTTCAACCACCTTCCCAAACACCACTGAACGCCGTGACGGTGGCCGCGAGACAACCAAGGTGCGTTTGACAGCGGCAGGGATAGTGCTTAGAAACAGAGGCCTGGGGTCCGCAAGAACCCCGTGAGGCGCCAGCCCAATCTTGCATCCTTCCAGTTCCAACTTCTGCATGGAGGATGCTCTATGGCGTCATACAATGAAATTTCCGTATCTACCTTGGCTCGCTTGGTGGGAACACCCGATTGTCCCGTCTTGCTCGACGTTCGCACCGACGAAGATTTTGAAGATGAACCGAGGTTGATCCCCGGCGCATATCGCCACCCTTACCTGACGGTTATGGATCTGGCGGATGATCTCAAAGGTCGGGCCGTTGTCGTCTATTGCCAGAAGGGGCTAAAAATCAGCCAGGGCGCAGCGGCCATACTCCGCAGCTGTGACATGCAAGCAGAAGTTCTCGAAGGAGGACAATTCGCGTGGAGAGATGCCGGACACCCGATGGTTCTGGCCGGGAAACTGCCGCCGCTGGACGACGCTGGTCGCACGGTCTGGGTGACACGACACAGGCCAAAGATAGACCGCATCGCCTGTCCGTGGCTCATTCGTCGGTTCATTGACCCAAAGGCCCAGATATTGTTCGTCGCGGCCTCGCAGGTGAACAACGTCGCCGAACGGTTTGACGCAACACCTTTTGATATCGAGGGCGCATTCTGGAGCCATCGAGGCGAAACCTGCACCTTCGATACGATGATCGAGGAATTTGGCGTTCGAAACGATGCCCTCGCAAAACTCGCTCTCGTTGTGCGGGGTGCGGATACCAACAAGCACGATCTGGCGCCCGAAGCGGCAGGTCTTCTGGCAGCGTCCCTGGGCCTGTCACGCATGTTCCGCGATGATCTCGAACAGCTCGAAGCCGGTATGCTGCTCTATGATGCCTTCTATCGCTGGGCGCGAGACGCAACCGACGAAGGGCACGACTGGCCCGCAGCTTCGACAAAGGCCTAGGTCATGGTCGATCCACATGGCGCCCCGGCAGGCACAGACGCATCTCTGGCAGACGCAACGCGTGTCTGGTGGAAGATCGGCATCCTGTCCTTCGGCGGCCCTGCTGCCCAGATCGCGCTCATGCACAAGGAAGTTGTCCAAGAACGCGCGTGGCTGTCGGAGCCGCAGTTTCTCAATGCCTTGAGTTTCTGCATGCTCCTGCCCGGCCCCGAAGCCATGCAACTGGCGACATATGCGGGTTGGCGACTGCACGGCACCCTGGGGGGGCTGATCGCCGGATTGCTGTTCGTCCTCCCGGGCGCAGTCGTGATCATGACGCTTGCCGCAATCTACAGTGTCTTTGGAAATGTGCCTCTGGTCGAAGCCCTGTTCTATGGGATCAAGGCTGCCGTCCTGGTGATCGTGGTCGAGGCGCTGTTGCGCGTCGCCAGGAAAGCGCTCTCGCAGAATTTGCACTGGGCAATCGCCGGTTTCGCCTTTGTCGGGATATTCTTTTTCTCCATTCCCTATCCGTTAATCGTGCTGATCGCGGGCTTCTTTGGCTGGCATCTTGGGATTGCAGACGACGACCGATGCGTCGTCGATATGGCACATGTATCAGCCCGAAAAACCCTCGGCACAATTGTCAGTTGGCTTGCGATCTGGTTGCTTCCCCTCATGGCGCTCTCATGGTTGGACGCGCCTGACATTCTTGTGGAAATCGGCAAGTTCTTTTCGACCCTGGCCATCGTCACATTCGGCGGGGCCTACGCGGTGCTTGCCTATATGGCGCAGGACGTTGTGGTGCAGTTCGGATGGCTGACCGCAGGCGAAATGATCGACGCGTTAGGTCTGGCCGAAACAACACCCGGCCCGCTGATCCTCGTGACCCAGTTCGTCGGCTTTCTGGCAGGGTTCAAGGACGGCGGTCTGCACCTTGGATTGATAGCTGCCTTGGTTGCGCTTTGGGTAACCTTCGCGCCCTGTTTTCTCTGGATATTCGCCGGTGCGCCATACATCGAGTGGATTTCGAACCAGCCAAGGCTGAAAGGCGCAATGAAGGCGATCACGGCTGCGGTTGTAGGAGTCATCCTCAACCTCTCGATCTGGTTCGCGCTGCACGTGCTGTTCACCGTCGTCACCCGCGAAGAAACGGGCCCCGTGACGTTGTGGGTTCCCGACTTTGCAACGATCGAATGGCTCGCATTGGCCTTGTTTTTTCTCAGCTGCTTTCTGGCGTTCCGCTTGCATTGGGGCATCATCAGAGTCTTGCTGGTCGCTTCGGTTCTGGGGGGCGCGTTGCGGTTGATCCTTTGACGGAGCGTGGCCTTGTTGCACAAGTCGGGCCTGAGGAGTCATCTTGTCAGTGCGGCGTGATCTGCGGCGTTGCAAGACTGACGCCCCAATCAACGCAACCCTCGAAGTAGTTGGTTCAGCTTTTGCGTCGCTCTGGATAGTGTGGTTTCGTCGAATGCCGCAAAACCAAGTATGAGTCCGTGCGGCGGATTCGGCAAAGAGGCATGCGACGACAGCGCCCTGAGATGCAGACCCTCCGTCCGGGCGATGTCTACGATGCTCTTGTCCTCCATCTGATAACGAAGTTTTGGAGCCAACGACGCGCAGATATGCATTCCGGACGGATCTGGGGCCACATCCAGAAGATCCGCACATCCTGCAAGCTCTGATACCAGATGCGATTGACGTTTCGCATAGATGCGTCGCATCCGTCTGAGATGGATGGCGAACTCTCCGCTGTTCATGAATGTGGCCAATGCGGGTTGCGGAGTTAGCGACGCGCGTGACCCATAGCGGGACATATAGGTCTTTGCCGCAGGTATCAGCGGTTTCGGTAGAACCAGATAGCCGAGACGCAACGCCGGGCTGAGCAGTTTTGAAAAGCTGCCCAGATAGATGGACCGCCTCAGGCTATCCAAACCGGTGAGCGACGGTAGCGGATGGCCCTGATACCGGAATTCACTGTCGTAGTCGTCTTCTACAATCAGCGCGTCTTGTTGGTTGGCCCATGCCAAAAGCGCCATACGCCTTGATAGCGGCATTGAAACGCCTGTCGGGTAGTGCCGTGAGGGCGTGACAATCGCCACTGATGCCGCTCCCGTGATCTGCTCAGGATCAAGGCCCTGGCGATCTATCCGAATGGGCTGCACCCGTGTTCCGAGCGCGCCAAGAACATCTCGTAAGATCGGCCAGCCGGGATCCTCGACCACCGCCGTTCGCTTTGGCTCAAGCAGACCGCGAAAAATGACGTCGAAAGCCTCGGACGCACCGGAAGTGATCAATATCTGTTCAGGATGGCAATCCAGTTTGCGCCACGCCGAAAGATGCTCGCCAATGGCTTGCCGGAGCGGGTACCAACCGAACGGGTCCGGGCGGCCCAGAAGATCAGCGTGCGGCCTGGCCCAGGCCCGTTCAATATGTCTTGCCCAGACCCGATAGGGAAACAGGGCTTGATCCGGGACTCCTGAGTGAAACGGCAGCCAAGCCTGTGGAGGCTCGCGTTGCAACGGTGCTTTCGCGATGGGCGAGGTCAGATGCGGCAATTGATCGGCCACGAAAGTGCCATCACCGACCTTCGTCCTTAGGTAACCTTCACTGATGAGCTGATCATAGGCGCTGACCACGGTTGTGCGTGATACAGACAGTTCCTGAGCCAGAATCCGACTGGCCGGCAGGCGGGTTCCGGAAAAGTCCTGACTCCCGAGAAGCAAGTCGCGCAGCGCTTCGGTCAATTGGGTCTGAAGGCTTTCGCGCAAACTACGGTCCAGCACGAGGCCAAAGAGGGCGGCATCGAAATTGGACTGTAGATTATTACCAACATTGGACATTCCTATATATCCAATAGACCTCTAGGCGTCGTCAAGAAATTCTCTTCAAAAGGGCCTCACTCATGACGGATCCACTTGTCATCACCGAAAAAACTCGCTTGCGTCGGCTGCACACGCGGGGGCATTTCGACCGGGCCACGATCAATGGCATCCTTGACGCGCAGCCCATGTGCAGCGTCGGCTATGTTATCGATGGGCACCCCTATGTGACGCCGACATTTCAGTGGCGCGAAGGGAATCGTGTCTATTGGCATGGCTCCTCTGCAAGCCGGGCCTTGCGTAGGTCGAAAGACGCCAATGTCTGTTTGACGGTTTCCATTCTGGATGGTTTTGTTCTAGCCCGGTCTGGCATGCACCATTCCGTGAACGCACGGTCGGTAATGCTGTTTGGCACTGCCAAAAAAGTCGAAGATCCGGCTGAAAAGCTCGTCAAGTTGCGGAATTTCGTCAACGGATTGTTCCCGGGCCGCTACGATACCCTGCGGCCTGATCATGAGCAGGACCTGAAGGCAACGATGGTCCTGGGTATGGATATCGCGGAAGGCAGTGCGAAAATCCGGACAGGCGAGCCGGGTGATGAGGAGGAAGACTATGCCCTTCCGATTTGGGCGGGGATCATACCTGTAAAGACCCAAATCGGCACACCGATCCCGGACGCTCGACTTCTCGAAGGTGTCGAGTTGCCTGATCACGTCAGGGACTTTCGGCTTGATTGATTGCAATGCCGCTTTGGAGCGGCACTGCGGCCCTGCGAAATCGCCACGGCGGCGTCTTCATCAAAGCCTGACGGTTTGCCCCATCCCCCGCTCTCTTGCGGCACTTAGGACAGCTTGCGCCGCCGCCAAATCCTGTGCGGCGATGCCGAGGGACCTGTAGACGGTCCGTTCGCTGGGTGACGTACGACCAGCGACATGTCCCGACAGCACATGTCCGATCTCGCCTTTCAGTGCACCCGCGTCCATGCGGCCTTGTGCAATCAAATCCACAATTTCACCGGCCTGTGCGAGGGCGGATGGCAGGTAGTCCACCCAGATCGAGGTCTTGAGAACCAGATCGTCATCAACCTCGCGCATGCTGGGGATGGAAGAGCCAACCACGTTGACATGGCATCCTTCGTCCAGCCAGGCATGATCCAGAACGGGCGTGGGGGACGCGGTGACAGTACAAACGATACAGGCCTTTTCAACCGCTGCGCGCACATCGTTGACGGCGCTGATTTGCAGATCCGGATGGCGGCTCCGGGCGGCCTTGCAAAAGGCCCGTGCCTTGGTTTCGTTGCGGCCTGCAATGTGCACAGACTGGATTTCGCGCACCGCACAGATGGCGGCGAGATGATGTTCGGCCTGTTCGCCGTAACCAATGATGGTCAGTGTTTGTGATTCCGACCGCGCCAGCGCCCGTGTCGCCACCGCGGTTGCGGCCGCCGTCCGAATGGCCGTGAGCAGGCTGGCATCCATCATTGCCGTTGCCTGCCCCGTGACGGCGTCAAACAGGACGAACGCACCCGAATGAGAGGACAGGCCGCGCGCCGGATTGTCGGGAAACAGGCTGACCAGCTTGACGCCAAAACACGCCGGATCGGACAGGGCACCCGGCATCACACCCATCCGGTTGTCGCCGCCGACAGGAACCACATTGCGCAGCGGAAGCTCGGCACCGCCAGCCGAAACAGTTTTCATGGTTGTTTCGATGATTTCGATTGCGTCCGCAATCGGGAGCAGCGCCGCGACATCCTCTGATGTCAGCACAATCACAGGACACGCTCCGGTGCAGCACCCCAATCGGGACCGGTGACATCAATCTCCATGACGTTTTCAAGCAGCGCGGTATAGGCCTTGGGCCGCGCGATATAGGGAAAATGCCCACCGGTGAGGAACCTGTAGGCCACATCGGGCTTCAGCCGCTCGCGAACAGCGGCACGCATGACAGCGGGGATCAGGGGGTCATCATCTGCCTCGATCGTGATTATCCGATCATTTGCCATATCAAGCTCGGGCAAATCAGGTGCGTGTTTGAGGGCCGAAAGCCGCGTGCGCAACTCAGCCTCGGGGATCCGCCCGCCGACCTCCTTCAACAAGAGGTCAACCAGCTCACTTTGATCGGGATGGGCTGCGCGCCACCCTTCGAGCCCGGTGCCGAACCCCGCGCGCAGGTCGGCGATCGGACCAGTGTCGAGATCCAGCGAATAGGGAGGCCGTTGATCAAGGCCACGCACG
This sequence comes from Sedimentitalea todarodis, assembly GCF_032595355.1. NCBI lineage: Bacteria > Pseudomonadati > Pseudomonadota > Alphaproteobacteria > Rhodobacterales > Paracoccaceae > Sedimentitalea > Sedimentitalea todarodis. The sequence goes on from NZ_JASMWN010000007.1 coordinate 45,814, forward strand.
GAATGCAGTGTGTTCGCCGCGACAAGGCGTGTCACGCGCGCCGATGCGCTGCCTGCGATGTACTGCGCCAGATACCCCCCGAGAGAGGAGCCGAGCACCGTCGCCTCTGCCACATCCAGATGATCCATCAATGCCACAATATCGCCGGCCCAATCGGCCACTCCGCCGCCCGCCGGATAGCTGGTAGCGATGATGCGAAGCCTGCCTGAAAGCGCCGTGATCTGTTGCCAGAAAATATCACATCGTCCCAGCGTACCGGGGATCAGCATCAGTGTCGGGCCCCTGCCTACATCAAGGTAGCCCCATTCCCGCCCGCGCAACATGATGCGTTGTTCGGGATGCTGTTCGGCAAAGCGGTCACGGTCGGCGATCAGTGCATTTGTCATGAATGGGGGTCTTCCACGGCTGGGTAATAGTCGCGCGCGCGACGGGTGTAGGGGATGTTCGCAAAGTCGGGCGTTATGGCACCGGGGGTGGCCACCGGGATCACAGTGGCGGCGACCGGGTTGAACCCGGCCTGATAGTGGTTGGAGGACTTCACACAGACATAGCGCCGTTGTGACAGGTCGATGCCAAGCTGGGTAAACGCTTCGGGGTGAAAGGTCTGGGTACGGATATCATTGATCACGATGTCTATGCCGCCTGTGGTGATCCAAACGGTCTCTCCCATGGGGGCGGGCAGGTCACCGAAACGCTGGGTCAGGCCGCTGGCGCATTTGCGCACCGTCACCCGCAGGTCCAGCGGATCGCCCGACATCGGGCCATGCTTGCCGCCGAGCCGCAGGTCAAGCGTGGCCCCCTCGCCCGCTTCGCGGCAGATGCGCACCGCGCCGGGGTCATAGAACAATCCTGTCGCAACACTGGTCATGCCACGCCCAATCATCGCACGCAGCAGGAACGTTGCGTCTGACGGCGCACCGCCGCCTGCGTTGTCGGACATGTCCGCCAGAACAATCGGGCCCTCTGGTTCCGTCTCAGCCCGATCCAGCGCCTGATCAATGCCGGGGATATCAGTGTCGAGCACCCGGCGAAGCGCGTAGAGTTCTTCCCCCAACTGCCGGGCGACGGTGGCGGCCTGATCGCTGTCAGCGTCGCAGATCGCCAGCGCGCGGGTGCCGACACGCGGATGATCGCCCCAGGGAAACCCATGGGCAATCGACAGCGACAGGATACCGCCGCGACCTTCACGCGCCTGCATCTTGTCAACGAGTTCCCGCATCGGGCCGGACGGCGTGGGCATCGCCAAGATCACGCGGCAATCCCAATCCCGCATGACGGGGCGCGTTTTTCCCGTCGCGGCATCTGCTGCCAACGTGAAAATGTCATCTGCGCGGGCGGAAATGTCGACATGCGGGTATTCCTTGAAAGCGACCAACAGCGTCGCGGTTTCCAGCATGAGTTCGGTGAGATGGCAGTGCGGGTCCAGAAGCCCGCCGATCACGGCATCGGGCGCGATCCGACGGCAGGCCGCGATCAGATCGCCTTCGCAGTCGTCATACCCATCCGCAATCATCGCACCGTGCAGGGCCAGCAGGATCACGTCTGCGCCCCCTGCCGCCGACAAATCACTCAGGATTTCATCGCGAAACCCTTCGTAGACCGCCCTGACGGTTGGCCCGGCAGGTTGTGCATGGGCAGAGAGCGATTCAATGACATTCCAGCCCATTGTTTCGGCGCGCTGGCGCCAGACATGAAGTGGACCGGTCCAGTATTGCACCGGTTCTTGTGTCGCATTCCCATGATGGATGGCCCCTTCCTGAAACGAGATCATGCCCGTCGGCATTGGTGAAAACGAATTTGTTTCGGTGCTCAATCCGGCTATGAAGACTTTCATCGTGTCAAATCTCTTTGGTTGTGGGCGGAAAATGCGTCGGTCGCGCCTGCCCCGTCAGTTGCAAGAGCGTCATGGCCACGACGTGCAGTACGATGATGGAAAACGCCAATGGCACCGCCGCGGTAAACCAGATCATCGAAACATCAAGCATTTCGGCAGAGCGGTTCAGACTGCGGCCCAGAAAGCCCCGCAGCGGGTTCATTCGGGAATCAAATATGGAAAACCAGATCACGGGGGCCGCAAAAATCAGCACGCCCGCGGTCCTTGTAATCGCCAACACCCCACCCAGCCGACCCTGCAAATCGCGCATGCCCGGAAACAGGGTCGGATCGGCAGACCTTCGAAAGGCACAGGTTGCCCCCAGCATACCGGCCCAGACCATGGCGCGCCGGGCCAGTTCCTCGGTCCAGATCGGTGGTGCATCCAGAATGTAGCGCGCGATGACCTGCCAGCCGGCAGCACCGACCATTGTCACCACCGCCAACACCGCCCCCCAAAGGGCGATGGTGTTCAGCAGCGCCGAAAGCCGGTCCAGTCCAAGTACCATCGCGCGCACAGGCTCAGTTTCCCTTGGCGGTTTCCCATTCCGCGATCTGTTCCTGCGTCAGCAGGCCGCTCTCATAAGCCGGGGCCGAGGCATCGCGAAACTCTTGCCGGGCAGCCTCGTCCAGTGTCTGGATTTCCACACCTGCGTCGCGCAGCTGGTCCAGCACGCCGTCCTGCGTACCCAACCATGCGCGGTTGGCGGCGGTGGCCGCGGCAACGGCATCATCAACGGTCTGCCGATCCGCATCGCTCAGCCCCTGATACCAGTCTTCGGACGCGATCGCGATGCGCAGCGAAGGCGATACTGCAGCATCCGTGTAGTGCTTGAGAAAGTCGGTGTGCCCGAACAGCAGCGGCACGAAATTGGGGTTGAGATATCCATCGGCCACGCCGGTCTGCAACGCATTGGGAACCTCGGCCCAGCTGACGATGGTGCCATCCGCGCCCCAAGCCTTGTAAAGCTCGATCTGGCTTTCATCCAGCGCGCGCATCCGCAAGCCCGCCATATCCGCAACCGACTTGATTGGTTTCTTGGTGTTGAAGATGCCAGAAGCCTGACCGACCGTATCGACCGCCAGGACCCGCACGCCCTCGGGCGTTGTGGCCGCATTGATCTTTTCCAGCATCCCGCCACCGTCCAGCGCGCGATCGACCTCTTCCATATCCGTGAAGAAATACGGCAGGCGCAGACCATAGATCGTCTTGTCGATGGAACCGACGATGTTGAGCGGCGACATGCTCACCTCGAGCAGACCCTGGCTGACCTGATCAAACAACTCATCGTCGCCACCCAGTGCGCCTCGTTGAAACTCCTCGGCTTCGATGCCATTGGCCTCGAGATGCTCGGCAAAGGTATGTGCCCAGACATAGCTGCCTGACCCTTCCAGATCAGGCGGGCTGTCCAAGGCGATCTTTACCTGTGCGGTTGCGGTCTGCGCGGTCAAGGCAAGTGCTGCCGCCAGCAGTGTCGATTTCAGGACGTTTCGTTTGTTCATTTCAAGTTCCTCCAGAAACGGGTTGCGAACAGTTCTGCGGGGCTATCCCCCCGCCAGTCCAAAGGCCTGTGGCAACGCAAGGCTGATTTGAGGATAGGCAATCAGCAGTGCCAACACGGCAATTTCCACTAGGACAAAGGGCACGATCGCCTTTGCCAGTGTCCAGTAGTTTACGCCGGTCACTGTCGATACGACCAGCAGGCACCCACCCATCGGCGGCGAGATCAGGCCAATGCACAGATTGAAGCTCAGCACGATGCCCAGATGAACAGGGTCGGCCCCCTGTTCCAGCGCGACCGGGGCCAGAAGCGGAACCAGAAGCGCAAGCGCGACGGGAATATCCAGCACCATGCCCGCAAGAATGAATATCACATTCAGCAACAGCATGTATCCGACCGGCCCCAGCCCAAGCGATGAGACAAGTTCGGAAATGGCCTCCGGTATCCGTTCCAGAGCGCCCAGATGGCCAAGCGCGGAGACGGCGCAGATGATAATGAATATGGATCCCGAAAGCATCGCCGTGCGTTGCAGACTGGCAAGGATCGCCGCGGGCGTGAGCCCTTCGTAAAACCGGCCTGCGCCAAGGGCGACAACCACGGCGACGGAAGCGGCCTCGGTCGGCGTCATCCATCCAAAGACGATGCCACCCAGAATGATGACGGGCAGCGATAGCGCGGGCAACGACCGAACCAGGGTTGGCAGCAGCGGCGGCATATCGGCCTTTGCGACGCTTGGATGACCTTCGCGCCAGGCATAGACCGCATTGAGCGCGATGAGTGCCGCCGCCAGCAACAATCCCGGCACGATACCGGCGAGAAACAATGCCGTCACCGAAGTTTGCATCAATGCGCCATAAAAGATGAGGATGATCGACGGCGGAACAATCGGCCCGATGATCGAAGATGCAGCGGTGATGGCGCTTGCATAGGTGAGGCTGTAGCCCCGCCGGGTCATCTCCGGCACCAGCGTATTGGAAAGCGCTGCGGAATCCGCCACCGCAGAACCGGAGATGCCCGCAAAGAACACCGAGGTCAGCACGTTGACGTGCCCCAATCCGCCCTTTAGCCGGCCCACCAATGCCATGGAAAGGTTGATCAAGGCAGAGGTGATACCGCCCCGGTTCATCAACTCGCCTGCAAGGATGAAGAGCGGCATCGCCATCAGGGCAAAGACATCGATCTTGGAGAAGATCTGCTGCGGCAGGATCGCGAGGTAGCGTGTATTGTCAGTAGCGACAAAGGCCACGACCGCCGCCCCACCGATGACGTAAGCCAGCGCCAGCCCCGAGGCGAGCAGCACAGCGGCAAGAAGCGGGACGAGAGAGATCATGCAGGAACGCCCCGACCTATGGATCCAAGGGACACCTCCGTCACCCCTTGATCAGCGATGTCCGGAGGCATCGCGCGACCCTGTACGATCGCCGCAGCGGCACGGGCCAGCGCAGGTGCGGTCTGAATGCCGTAACCGCCCTGCCCTGCGAGCCAGAAAAAGCCGGGCATATCGGTCTCATAGGCGGCAAGCGGGCATCCATCCGGCAGAAAGCTGCGCAACCCGGCCCATTTGCTTTCGATCCTCCGGATAGTAAGATCAAACGCCCGCTCGATCCTGTCGATGCAGATTGCGACCTGTAATTCATCAGGTTGTGCGTCACAAGGCGGTGACAGATCGGCATCTGCGGGCGAAATCAGGAATTTGCCAGCGTCCGGCTTGAGATAGAATTGTTCCTCCACGTCCACGATCATCGGCCAGTTCTGTGGCTCTATGCCGGGCGGTGGTGCCACGATCAGCGCCGTGCGTCGCTTTGGCATTAGCCCCCTGCGCCTGACCCCGGCAAGTGCGGCGATCTCGTCGGCCCATGCCCCGGAGGCATTGATGACGATGGGTGCAGTCGTGGACCCCGTGGAGGTATGCACCGTCCAGCCCCCGTCGTGTTCGATCGCTGTCACCTCGGCGTCGACCCGCAAGAGCCCGCCTTCTGATCTGAAACGCCTGAGGTAATGCTGATGCAATGCGTGGACATCTATGTCACTGGCGTCGGCATCAAACAGACCCCCGACCGCATAGCCATCCCGCAGGAGCGGTGCGGCCATCAATACCTCGGCGGCGTCCAATTTGGCCACTGCATCACCCAGATCATCGTGCAAGGCCTCCATCGCTGCGCTTTGATCCTTGCGCGCCGGAAAGACCACGCCACGCCTGTTCAGCAGCGGTGCAGACAGAAAGTCACTCTCCGGCTCTCTGAAAAACGTGCCGGAGGCGCGCGTCAATGCCCGGATCACCGGAGGGCCGTAGGCAACTGTATAAACTGCGGCCGAGCGTCCGGTGGTATGGTAACCGGGCTGACTTTCGCGCTCGAGCAACAGGACATGCATGCTCACTGCCAACTCCGCGGCGACGGAAGCGCCCGCGATACCCGCACCGATTACGACACAGTCAAACCGGTCTTGCGTCGATGTATTCTGTGGACCGCCCTGAATCATCTCGCGCATCTCCCCATGAAACAGCACTACCATATTTTTCCTATTGGAAAAGACCTCCTTTTTTCCAATAGGAAAACTACCGGCTTGCGCGAACCCTTCCGGCCTTTATGGTTTAGCCATGACCAAAGATCTGCAGCAGGACTCGCAACGCATCGCATTCGGACGCCGTATTCGCAGATTGCGAAGCGAGCAGAACTGGACTCTCTCCGATCTTTCGGAGCGTTCGGGGCTCGCCATTTCAACGATCTCGAAAGCGGAACGCGGCATTATCGCGCTGACGTATGATCGGTTGTCGCAACTGGCAAAGGGTCTGGGCGTCGACATGTCGGCATTTTTCACGGACACCGGCGTGGGTTTTGAGCCCGGCAGCTTTGCAGTGGCGCGCAAGGGCGAGTTCGAGCGGCAAGAAACCCAGAACTACGTCTATGAGATGTTGTTTACGGACCTATGGAACAAATCCATGCGACCGATGATGGGGACACTGAAGGCCCGTGAACTTTATCAGTTCGAAGACTTCGTCCGCCACCCCGGCCAAGAATTCCTGTTTGTGCTGGACGGGGAAGTCACGGTCTACCTCGACGGCCGCGACGCGGTTAAGCTGCGCCAGGGTGACAGCATCTATTTCGACAGTACGATCGGGCATCTTTATGCGTCCAACGGCGACGACGACGCTCGGATTCTCGTGGTGTGCGAGAGCCTGAACGCTGGTCGCGGGGTGACACCGGAGCCTTGATGCACAGGTGTAGAGGATATGCGATTGTTCCCTATGGCGAAATTCGTTCGCCAGTTTGGCTGGGGCATCCGACCCCGTTTGGCCGAACAATTTGATGGAAACTGGCATCAGCCGACTCTCAGGAACTGCGTTCCCCCGCGATGCAATCCCGGCGCCAGATCGCACTGCTACCAACCGCCAAAACCCAAAGTCGATAGAATCAATTGATCCGAGCGTCTTGAGTTTAGGCTGCCGCATACCTTTAGGGCGTGCATCAAGCCTACGACGCCGGGCGGGCCGCTTTGTAGGGAGGTTCCTTCTCAAATTATATCCAATGGATTTAATTTCTAGACTCCAAGGCCTGCTGTGGCTAGGCTTTCGTGACACCCAGTGGGACGGAAGGTGACTTGGTTGGGGTTAGCAAAAAAGCCTCCTGGCGATTTCAAGGGATATCCCCGACATCTGCGAAATCCTCCGCCGGGGGCCAGCCGGGTACACATGTTGGCGTCACGGCTCAAACGTATGTTTGACGCGGATATCAATGATATCTTGGGCCGGCACTCTACGCTCAGCCTACCGGAGTGGCGGATTCTGTCCGCGTTGAGCGACAGCCCCGAACCTGTGAGCCAAAAGGAGTTGGTCGAGAGGATCGGCTTTGCCCAGGGGCAGACCAGTCGTGCTCTCGATGCGCTTGAATCCGAAGGATTGATCGTCTCGCGTCAATCGACGACCGACCGGCGGTCTTGGCACTATTCAATTTGCGACGCGGGCATCGCGTGGGTCGAAACACTCTTGCCCTACATGGAAGAACGGCGCGGTGCGCTTGAAAGCGTGTTGACCAAGTCGGAGATCGCGAATTTCGAGACAGCGGCAGCGAAACTTATGAAAATACTGAACGACAGACGACACATTTGAACAAAAAAACCGCAGGCATGGCAAGCGTGCGGAATGACCAAAGGGAGAAGAACATGACGATGAGAAGAGAGATTGTTAGGACCATCTCGGCTGCGATCGCAGGCGTCGCATTGCTGGCAGCACTGCCGGCAAGCGCACGGGATTGGAAACCCTCGGGCCCTCTCACAATCGAGATCGGCTTTGGAGCGGGCGGTTCCACTGACGTGATCGGTCGGATCGTTGCCAATTCCATAAAGGAGCAGACCGGCTGGAACGTCATCGCGGAGAACAAGCCGGGCGGTGGTGGTATGGCCATGTTTACAGCCATCGCAAACAAACCTGCTGACGACCGTACTGTCGGTCTGGGCGTCAACATGCCGGTGATGATCAACCTTGTGACCCGCCCCGATGAGGTCAAGTTCAAGCTGGATGATTTTGCCTATCTGGGTACGGCAGCAGGCGCACAACTTGCCTTGATTGCGCGCAGCGATGCGCCCTTTGACGATGTGGCAGGAATGATTGAATTTGCCAAGGCAAACGGGGGCTTGGCAATCGGCTCGGATGCCCAACCCCAGGTACTCACGATGCAACAGGTCGCACAGCAGGCCGGAACGGAGTTTCAGTTCCTGTCCACCAAGAGCAGCGCTGAAATCCTGAAGCTGCTGTTAGGCGGTCAGGCGATGGTCGGTTTCGCCACGGGCACACATGTCGACTATCTGGAAACCGGCGAGATGAAGATGTTGGCAAGTGCAAACCGCAACCGCCACACATATGCGCCCGACACACCGACATTGATCGAACAGGGTTTTGATATCTATGTCGACCCGTGGTTCTATTTTGCCATGTCGGAAGGCACATCCGAAGAAGCGCGCACCGCGATTGCAGCCGCACTGGGGGCCGCATTGGAAACGGAAGAGGTCAAGACAGCCGTGCGCAACGCATTGAATACCGATGTGGTCAACCTTGGGCCCGACGCGACGAAACAGATGTTGGTTGATGGTGTCGAGAACGTCAAAGTTCTGTTTGGCAAATAGTGCCATTTCTCAACGGAGATCGCCTGCGCCAAACACCACGCGGGCGAGACACAACTCATGATTAATCTCACGGACCGGTTTTGCGGTCTCTTCTTTACGCTATTCGGGCCGATGCTCTTTTTCTTTCTGATCCCGACTCAGGTCGAGACGGTTGATTTTGGCGCGATCCGCCCCAAGACAATGCCGCAAATCCTGTCGGTGATCATCAGTGTGTTTGGCGTTGTGCTGATGTTAAAGCCTGCGGATGGTACTGAGCTACGACAACAGCCATGGGTCAAAGCCTGTCTGATCATCGCAATTTTGGTGACCGGATTGTGGTCGATTGCTCAAATCGGGTTTGTGTTTGTTGCACCCCCACTTGCCTTGGTTCTGATGTTGGTGATGGGCGAACGACGCCCGCTTTGGATTGGTCTTGGTGCTGTTGGCATGCCTGCATTGATTGGGTTTGCCGTCACAGTCTTGCTGGAAAGGCCGCTGCCATGACCGCTCCTGAACATGTTCGGGGAACATCATGCCCGAGCTGAGCATTGTTCTGGCTGGATTGGCAGACGCCTTTACCCTGACCAACCTCCTTTTCGTTTTTCTTGGCGTCGTGCTTGGTCAATTTGTCGGCGCTGTTCCGGGTATCGGTCCTGTCATGGCAATGGCCATCGCGATCCCCTTTACCTTTGGCCTTGATGCGCTGGTGGCCATCGGGTTTTTGATGGGGGTCAACAAGGGGGGTCTTGTTGGTGGCGCAATCCCGGCAATCTTGATGAACACACCCGGCACGCCGGATGCCGCTGCCACGGCATTGGACGGCTATCCGCTCGCGATGCAGGGCAAGCCGCTCAAGGCCACCAGGATGGCATTGTATTCGTCTGTAACCGGTGACACCTTCAGCGACATTGTCCTGATCACCGTCTCTGCGCCATTGGCGGTCCTCGCCCTGCGCATGGGCCCGGTCGAAGTCATGGGCCTGATCATTCTGGCGTTTTGCGTAATCGCTGGTCTGATCGGGAATTCCGTCTCAAAGGGCATCATCGCTGCCGCCCTCGGTATGCTGGCTGCGACCGTCGGCACTGACCCACAACACGCCACCCCACGTTTCTACTTCGGCTATTTCGAGATCTACGATGGACTCCCACTTGCAGCAGTTGCGATTGGCATGCTGGCGATATCTGAAATCCTGCGACGGATGGCTGAAAACGCTGGTGTGATCAGGGCGGGTGTTCATATCCGCGATACCGGCGATCCCGCAGACCAACGCATTTCATTCGCTGAATACTGGTCGTGCCGGTACACAATGATACGCGGCACCGCGATTGGCACCATTCTGGGTGCGTTGCCGGGTATCGGATCAACGGCGGCGGCGTTCATGTCGTATGCGGGTGCGCGGCAGGCCTCCAAGGTGCCGGAAACCTTTGGCAAAGGCAGCCTGCACGGCATCGCTGCATCGGAATCTGCCAATTCTGCCGTCATGGGCGCGAACCTCATTCCACTGCTGACATTGGGCATCCCTGGCAGCGTTGGCGCCGCACTCATCATCAGTGCTTTCATGATCCACGGCATTCAACCCGGCCCGCTGTTGTTTGAAAAACAGGCGCAGCTGATCTATGGCCTGTTTGGTGCAATGATCATGGCCAATGTGTTGAACCTTATTGTGGGCCAAATCGGGATGCGCTTTTGGATCAAGGTCGTCTCTGCGCCGGAATCAATCATTTTCCCGTCTGCGTTGCTTTTGTGCTTTGTCGGTGTCTCTCTTGCCTCAGGCGGAATATTCGGCATTGCGATCATGCTTATCTTTGCCGTGCTCGGCCTCGTCATGAACGCCTTGGGGTTTTCGGTGGTCATCTTCATCATCGCCTTCTTTCTTGGTCCGCGTCTCGAGGAATCGCTATCTCAGACCTTGGCTCTGCTGAATGGCGATGCATGGGCGCTCCTGAACTATCCGATTGCATTGGCATTGGTCGCGCTTTCCGCAGTGACTCTCGTGATGGTCAGTCGCAAGTCCAAGGCGTAATGTCTCCATAATCGGGCTTGTTGTCCAGATCAGGCAGAAGGCGAACTCTGCCCCTTGCGACAAGCTCGGACCACACGAACTAACCACCTATCCAGCAAGCATGACGCGCAAAGAGTTTCCCAATTTCGCGATTGCCCTGCTATTGTGGGAACATTGAAGTAATCCATTGGCCGAGTTCTCGGCATCGACATCAACTGGAGCGTCCGCGTGTTTGACAACATCGTGTCGTCCATCGCCTGCCTGATCGGAATCGCGTCGGAATGCAATTTGCAGGGCGCGGGCGCCGCGTTATCCCCATTGCAGAACGTGATCTTCACCGTTGCAGCGGGCGGCGTCGTCCTGATCGTTGCCCTTTGGAACGATGAGATAAAGCGGATCCTCAAAGGATCGATCAGCGATCTGCTGGCCTTCACCGCGCTGGTGTTCGCTGCGATGGCAGTCCCGTCTGTGATCCTGGCCGCCTTGGCCGGGTTGGCATTGCTCACGGCGCTTTGGGTCGCCTTACGCAACTCGGGAGGTCGCCTCAATCTGATGAACCGCGCAGCTGTGCCGCTGCGCCGTCTTGTCTTGCCGGCTGCGAGTGCGGTCTATGTCGCTGGCGCCGCCGGGATCGCCGTGCACGGGCATTTGCGCCCGCCACAGCCCGAGCCGGATCGGACGGTTGCCTTTTTCTCGCCCTCACAGCTGATCGGCACGACGATGGCGGATCTTGGCCCCGAGGATCGCATCAGCCTTTTGTCCAATATCGACATGGGGCCAAAGACCCTGATGACTGGCAACTTCGACGGCACCGATTTCGAGTTCCATCCCAATTTCACGCCCGCCCAGCAGTTGGAGCTGCGGGAAAGTTTCGATCTTAAATCGCCGACCAAACTGGATTTGTGGCTGCGTGAGCATCCGGACCTCAAACATCTGAGCCAAAAGGTCGATATCGCTCTTGAGGCCACGGTGAAGGTCGAAAACTCCACTTCGCGGCAACGGGCGATTGTCGTGCGCGCCTATCTCAACACCCGCGACGCGGACGGTACCCGGTTTCATCGCGTCATTTCCGGTGACAGCATCGTCGCGACGGGCACCCTGGCGACGCCGAACGAAGCATTGTTGGTTCTGACGGTACGGTTGACCGCCAAGCTCTTGAGCGATCTAGGATTGCCCCCCCTTTCGCCGGATGTTCAGACCGCCGTTTGGCATGATTTCAGCGATGAATTACAACGGCGTATCTCGAATTTGGTCGATGCCAACGGCGCGGACCTGCCAGCGCGGCTGCTGGACGACGCGAAAGGCGCGATGGACCTGGCCACCGAATGTCAAACTGCCGAATGTGCGCTTCAGATCGCCGGTATTTTGGAAGCGATGATTCTCCCGAGAGACCGGGAGGACGGCTCGGCCGCCCCAGAGGCAGTGGCGTCAATAAAATCGGCTTTCGGTCAATGAGCGACAACACGTTGATCCGACGCATGCGGGCGTGGCGGGTCGCGCTGCTCCCGGTTGCCCTGACCATTTCCGCCACGATGATCGTGCTGGGAATTCTGGACGCGACGAAGGCCGCACGCAGATTGCCTCCGCAAATCGGCTACATCCCGGTCGATTCCCGCGCGCTTGCCGTGACTTCGTCGTTGGACAGCCTGTGGCGCAATCTTGCGCGGCACACCACCCGTCTTGGTCGCCCGAATTCCGAGTCCTTTTGGGCCGATATCAACGAGTCGCTTCGAAATTTCTCCGAACGCTGCATTCCACTCGCCAGTTCGGATGATCTGCGCTCCGCCGGGCTGAACCCGTCGCAGGGCCTGTCCATGGCTGTAATTGGCGATGCACAGTTGGACCTGTTGACCACACTTCCTGTCGAAGACCGCGATTTTCTCTGGAGCAGCCTTCAGAGATGGTCCCTGTCATCGGTTCCCGTGTGGCTATCCGCTATGGACCCCGACCACGAAGTCAGCGCCTTTCGTCTGATCGTCGAGAACCCGCAGAACGGCGTCTTGTGCCACGTCACGACGGGTGCGCCGCTGGCGGGAGATGTGCGCCTGGTCTCGGCAACGGAGGACATCCCTGTGCCACCGGGCGCGACGACGGCGGAGCTGTTCTTTGCCCCGAAACTACCGGGTCCCTCCGCGATCACGCTCCGATGCGAGACGGTGTTGCCGGACGGCACGATCGCGCCGTGCAGATGCGAGATCGACAATGGCCCCTGTGGCGAGCGCTTTATGCGCGAAGCCTCCGGGGGCGGACTTCGATCAGTCACCGGCAGATCCGGAGCGCATGCCAAGCAACCCGACCTCTGGCAGCTTCCCAACGACCTTTTCATCGGCTTCTCGGAGGATCGCCTGCTGATTTCCAGCGATCCGTCCCTGATCGAACAGGCCGAGGGTCGCCAGACTGCGCGGCGCTCTCGCTTCATTGGTGACAACAGCCTGCTTGGCCTGGTGGACGGGTTCCATGCGGCAGCGCAGGCGGGATCGGCCTCGGTCATCGGAATGTGGCGCGGCATAAAGGAACCGGTTGCCGGTTCCATGCCTTTCGCGGTGACCGTAGAGCCGGACCGCCTCGCAATGCTGGCCACGGTGCCGATGGACACGTTTCGCATCAGAATTCTGGAGCAGCTAATTGCATCGCCGGACGACCCGCCACCGTCCGACCGGATACAGGCGCCGCTGTCGGCCCTCATCAACGACCCGGCGCTGGCGGCCTATTTCAAGCTGGCTGATCGGTTTTATGGTGAATTGTCACGCGCGATGGAAACGGAAAATCAGGAAACGGACCTACTCCTGCTGCCGGAAGATCCGTTCCCACTCGAACCGGCGCCGCTTGGTCCGCCGCCCATCGACGATCCGTTCCCTGAGGACGAACCGTTACGCGCTCCGCTGGTGATCGAAGAGCCGCTCGAATTGGTCGATATGTGTGAGCCCAAAGACTCAGCCGGCCGGACACCCAGCCTGTATGATCAAGTCGGGAATTTTGCCCCCATCATCAAGGCGCTCGAGGCGTTGGATCGGGTCGGGCCGATGCAGGGGCATTTGCTGGATGTCCGAGACGGCGTGCCGGAAGTGGTTCTGGTTCAAAGCGGTTTGTCGGCGGCGCGGACAGATCGTCTTGTCCGTGAGACTCAGATCGAGATGAAGACCAGCCGCGATATCCGCATTCTCTGCCATGCCCGTGCCCGGATGTGGGATGATAGCGGAGCAGGATCGGTTTTTCCGGTGCAACCGCAAGCTCTGTTGCCATATCTTGGTCTGGAGGGCCCCGATCTACTGGACCGGTACGATGTGCAATCGGACCGTATCGCTGTCTATGACTGGGCCGAGCCTGATCCCGCCGTGTTCGAGTCCGAGACCTACCGCGCCGACCTGCCCGAGATCGAAGTCGGATATCTGCCGCCGCCGGTTCAGGACAATGACGTGCGATATCTGCTTGATCCGGACGGCCGCGGCGAAATTGATGTAGAAGCGCTGCAGGCCGATGCCTTTCGTCTGGCCTATTTGCGCCTGCACGACGGATCGATCGCCTTTGGCACCGATGCGCAGGCCCTGCGACGGTTTATTGCTGCTCCGCCCCGCCCTGAAGCATCCATGGCAGAGGCCGACACGCGGGACAAGCTGTGGATCGAAGGCGATCCCGAACAGGTTGTCACGCTGATGTTGCTCCATCCACAGAAAGAGATCCGTCAGCTTGTGACCACAGGTGGGTTCGAAGTGCTTGACCAGTATCGGACCCTGCTGATGACCCTGCGCCCGGCCCAGGCATTCGATGGGCTCACGCTGCGCGCGGAGCTTGCCCATGACTGAGTCCAATAACCCGATCATCGCCGTGTCGGATTTGCGCAAGTCCTATGGCCGTAAAATGGTGATAGACGTGGTCCGGCTGACGCTGGCACATGGCGAAAAGGTCTTGCTTTGGGGGCCGAACGCCAGCGGCAAGTCGACTCTGCTGCGCCTGCTGGCAGGCGTCGCGCGACCGAGCGGCGGCCGCATCGTCATTGACCCGGATCATCGCCACAGTCGTCGCGCGTTGTTGCCGCAGACCGGCGGTCTATATGACGATCTGACCGTTCGGCAGAACCTGCTGATTCTGTCGCGACTGCATGGACGCCTGCCCGACGACGCCCCTTTCCTCGCTCTGCTCGGCGATGCGACCGACGCCCATCTGGACCTGCGATTGGGAACCTTGTCAGGGGGCATGCAACGGCTGCTGTCGATCGCCGCGCTGTTGTCTCTTCGGCCCGGATTTCTGTTTCTGGACGAACCCTTTGCCGGACTTGATACGCCCAATCGCTCTCTGCTGGAACGCGCGTTGAACGACTTTACCGCTGACACTGGATTGCTTGTCATCACCGAACACTCCCACGACGGTGTCGCCGAGGGATGGCGCCGGATCGCCCTGCGTGACGGGCAGATCGAAGCGCCGACATGACTACCCTCCTGCGTCAACTGATCTGGAAGGAACTCTATGAACTGGCGCGCCAGCCCTGGGTGTTGGCGGGAGCGTTTCTTGTCCCGCTCTACCTGTTGATAGTGGCCTCTACCTTCGTTCAGCGCGATGCGCCCATCCGTGTCGTTGTCAGCCATATCGAGGACGAATGGGACAGAAACGGATACCACATCGAGGCACTTTCCCGGATGGAAGGCATCGCTCCGATTTTCGTTCGTGACGCACAGGAAATCAACCTGCTCATGGCGCGACACGGCGCGACGCTGGCTCTGATCCTGAACGATGAAGGTCGCCCGACCTTTGTTGAACGGTCTGCCACACAGCTAGAACGTCGGCTGAATTTCGAACTGGCCGCTCGCATCGCCGGAACGATGGGCGGGACCAAGGATTGGATGGCCGCGGCGCTGGCCGACTACGCCAGCAAGGGCGGGCCCGCCCTGGACCTGCGTCACCTTTCGGTGATGCCGGGTGACGACACACAGATATTCATCCCTCGGTTTCTCGCGATGATCACTGTGTTTCTCGCGTCCATTCTCACCACCCGCACGATGCTGAGAGAACTGGAAAGCCGCACATTGCCAATGTTGCTGACCCTTCCCTGTTCCAGCTGGCCACTCGTTCTGGGGGCCAAGCTGCTGTTCGTCCTCGCATTGACGATTTCGGTGATCGCCTTCCTGATGTTGATCCTGCAACCAATGTTCGGCTTCTATCTGCGCCCAGGGTTAGTCGGTTTTCTGACGATGCACCTTGTGGCTGCGTTTGGGTCTTGCTGCATCGGTCTTAGTCTCGCACTTCTCGGGCGCAGCACACAGGCGGCCTATCTATCGGTCTCCGTTTACCTGATCGCAAACCTCGTTCTGACCGGGTTCATTTCGTCGCTGGACGATTTGCCCACCACAGGAGGGACACTGTTGCGTGTGTTTTTTCCGCTGACCTACCTGCGCCCAGTCACCGAAGGATGGGTGTTTTTCGGTGACCCGGTCAGTTGGAGATCAGACGACTGCATAGCCCTCGCGGTACATGCTGTGGCGTCTCTGGGGATACTGGCGGTTGTCGCGGGTTACCGTCGACGGCAATTCTGAGCAAAGTTGACAACATGTGCGGATTTCAAAGGTGAAAGCAGAGGCGCAGAGCGTCTTGGGTCTGTCCCAAACCGCCATGCGTAGCTCATCATTGGAGGTCGCGGATAGCTACCGCAACCATACCGGCACCTCATCCTCGGCGGGCTGGCCCGGCTACGCAAAGCCGGAAAACCGAGGTTTTTCGGCAACCACGCGGACCTTATCGACCGTGACACATTCGGAGTTTTCCCCAGACCGCTGCGCAAAATGGACTGGGTGGTCCATGCCAAGAAACCCTTCGCCGGGCCCAAAGCCGTTCTCGTATTTCTGTCGCGGAGCGCACAAATCCTCGGACTGTTCGAATTTGCACAGAACGGAAGCAAGCAGACATACTCCCACCGTTCTCTTATCCCTGACCTGAAAGCAAATTTTATGGGAAAAGGGATGACTGTTTCACCGCTGGGTCTGGTGGCAAACCGCCTGGCGCGGTACCTTGCTGTGGAAGGAGCGTGTCATGACATCCAAAACCACGGGTTCCACACCACCGGACAATCTGACGCCGCAGCGGCAGGCCATGCCCCGGGTCAACCAGGTAACGGCGGCTGATATCACCGCGTCGCTGAAGGCCGGGTTTTCCGACTTTCTGGCGCGCCCGTTCATGAGCGGCTTTTTCGGCTTGTTCTATGCCGTTTTCGGACTCCTGTTTGTTTGGAGCCTGGTCTGGCTGGGCAAGATCTGGATGATCATTCCCGCCATTGTAGGCTTTCCGCTGGTTGCACCCTTCGCCGCCGCCGGGCTTTATGAAATGTCCCGCCGATTGGAGAAGGCAGAGAGTTTCGGCTGGTCTGAAATCCTGACTGTCATGACCAATCAGAGCAAACGCGAAATGGGCTGGATGGCCTTTGTCACGCTGTTCATTTTCTGGGTGTGGGTATACCAAATTCGGCTTTTGCTGGCGATCATCCTCAAGGATGCCTCGTTCTCGGATTTTGACGGGTTCTTGAACGCCGTTTTCTTCACGCCGCAGGGCTGGACCTTCCTTGTAATCGGCACCTGCGTCGGAGCATTGCTGTCGGCTGTACTGTTCGCAGTGACTGTCGTCGCCATGCCCTTGCTGCTAGACCGGGAAACCAATTTCGTTTCCGCCATGCTCACTTCCATTCGCGTCGTCACGCAAAACCCCGTTGTCATGCTTTCCTGGGCGGCGATCATCTCTGTCACCATGCTGTTATCCCTGGTTCCGGCGTTTCTGGGCCTGATCTTCACCTTGCCGATCCTTGGGCATACCACATGGCATCTCTATCGGCGGGCTGTGTCACCTGCTGGGGGGTGACCAACCAACTGAGTCCAGCCTACCCACCGCCGATCTCACTTTGCGGTCAGGGCCGAAGCTCTGATGGGTTTGTTTCGGCGAAGGCCAGCCATAGGCCAATCCGCACATCGCTGATTTCACATTGCTGAGGTGCGTGGATCACGCTGCGTTCCAGATCATTAACGACTGCGACAAGGGAGAGAGCCACACCCTTACGTTGGGACCAAAGCCAAGTTTATCCCGAAACTACTTTCGATGTTCGCCAACAATGGCGTGCAGCTTTTTCACATCGTCGTCTTCGATACTCAGTTCATCCAAGTGCCTGAGCAAAGACTGAAGAGAGTCAGAATTTGGTCCTAACTCTCATTCCGCCACGGCGAACCTCCGCGCCGCCTCTTCATCGGGCAACAGGCACCCGCGAACATTTGACGACGCCACATGAACCTGGTCTCCTGATCAACCAGACCCGCTGCAATCTTGAAGACAACACCCTAGGATTGCCCGCCCTGATCAAACGCAGCCATCTCCCGTAGCCAGTTGAACAGACCGATTTCCGCTGTCACTACTGACACGGATACTGTTGTAACCGACAAAGAGACAACGACGATGGATGATGGCGATCTGATCGATGGCGTTGCGTCGGGTGACAAACACGCCATGCGCGCGCTCTACATACGCTATCACGAAGCTCTCTATGCCTTTGCAATATCGCGCTGCGGCAATGCTGAGCTGGCCTCTGATTGCGTACACGACACAATGCTCGATGTGTGGCGGACCGCGTCTCGGTTTTCCGGGAAATCGACTGTGAAAACCTGGCTCTTTTCGATTGCGCGCAATAAGCTGGTTGATGCACTGCGCAAACGCGGCAAACTGACATTCGTGGACGTGGTTCCAGACAGCGCGGACCCCGCCCCAAATCCGGAAGCCGCCGCCATTGCGGCGACTGAAAAAGCGCGTTTGCACCGATGCCTCGAAGGTTTGACGGTTCCGCAAGGCTCCGCTATTCGCCTCGCTTTTCTCGAAGACCTCACCTATCCGGAGATCGCGGACATTGAAGCTGTACCGGTGGGCACCATCAAGACCCGAATTTTTCATGCCAAACAGGCTTTGATGCGGTGTCTGGAGACAGGTTTGCGCCGCTGATCTACCGGAAGAAACTGATCCGTCGCTGCCTGCTGTGCCGAGCGCTTTCAAGTTCTCACAATCAGGATTTTCTGAGACTTCCTGAAAGAACCCAGATCATTCCTCTGACAGAAACTCCACGAGATCGCCGCGATAATTCAGGGTTTCTTGCGCCTGCGCAAGCGAGGCTGCGTCGGGAAAGGACAAGCGCACAAGACCAAGCGCGCTTGGTCCGTCTGAAATCGTGCCGGCCAGCGGGCCGAGCAGCTCCGCAATCTCTTCCAAGGTCACACCTTCGATAAACTTCACCTGCAGGGTGTACGCCTCTGACTGCAGTTCGCTGGCCGTGCGAAATCCGTCGCCGGGCGCGTCCAGACGCGGAACAACCGCCAACTGCCATGCGGCAACGGCGATCACGCCAACGGCTGCATATCGCAGACCCTGTATCCAGGGGCGGCGGTTTTCATTGGCAGCCTGCGGCGCTTCGTCCATCGACGCCGAAAGCCTGTCCCAGACCGCTTCTGCATCGTCGTGTTTCGAGCCGGATGCGAGTTCGGCCCGTACCTGCCGCATGAGGTCCACCTCGGCGGCGAGGACTGGGTCGCGCCCCATGTCAGCTTCGAAGGACGCCCGATCCTCGGGTTTGAGACGGTCCTGAAGATAGTCGAGAATGGCGTCGTCCTGATCCATGCTGTCGAGTCCGGTTCGTTGAAATGTTCACTTCTTTGTCGCATGATATCGAGACTCGGTTCAAAACTAATCTCAAGGACTCGTCATTGCGCGCCCTTTTTTGAACCGGCGGTCCATCCGGGTGACCCGGTGGAAGAGGCCGGCTTGCACAAGAACATGCCGATCCGGGAGAAAGCGCAGTATGTTGATCACCGTCCATACCCTGAGACGCCTCGTTCTGATGTGCCTTTTCGTGGCACTGGTAGGCTGCACTGCAGAGCCCGACCTTCGGTCGGGAGCAGGCGCTGGTACGCCGGACGTGGTGGGCATCCGCAAGGTGATCGCCCTGGTTCCGGATACGCAGAGTGCGAAAGAGATACGCAATGCGGCCCGCGCGGCAGGATACCAGGAACTCGCAGCGACTCACCTGAACGGCCTTGGCCTCTCCATGCTGACGTTTCGCATGCCAAAGGGTGTCACCGGAGCCGAGGCGATTGCAGAACTTGAAGCCGCTGTGCCTGCGTCGACCGTGGGCATCAACCACGCCTACCGCTTGCAACAGAGTTCGGTCCCCCCTGACGGCTTGGACTATGCCGGCACCATGATCCGCTGGGGCAAGGACGGGTGCCGGGCACGGGCACCCATTGGCATGATCGATACAGGGATCGACACGACGTCGCCTGCCTTGGTGAACGCGCAGATACGGACCCGGAGCTTTTTTGCGGGCAGCGCCGCGCCCGCCGACCATGGCACAAATGTAGCGACTGTTCTTGCCGGCCCCAATCGTCTTAGGGATGCGACGATTTTCAGCGCGAATGTTTTTGGGCAGAGCGATACGCAAGGGCTCAAGGCCGGTGCGGATGCCCTGGTACGCGCGCTTGACTGGCTGGCGGAAGAAGACGTGCGCTTTGTCAACCTCGCGCTCGCCGGACCTTACAATAAACTACTCGATCTTGCGGTCGATCGCGCGACGTCGCGCGGTCTGATCCTGGTGGCGGCTGTCGGCAATGAAGGTCCGCAGGTCGATCCGCTGTATCCCGCCGGCTTTGACAGGGTGATCGCCGTCACCGCAGTCGATGCACAATCGCGCATCTACCGGAAAGCAGTGCGCGGACCGCATGTGGATGTGGCCGCGCCTGGCGTCGACGTGCTCGTGCCGTCCGGGCGAGGCGCGCGTTTCGTGACCGGCACGTCGATCGCCACCCCCTTTGTCACGGCGCGTCTGGCCGCCGATGCATCGCTAGCCACCACCCAGGACGTCTCGATGGTGCGACGCCGGCTTGCGGCGACCAGCGCCGATCTCGGTCGCAACGGGCGCGACCGGACGTTCGGCTACGGTCTGGTACTTGCCGACGAGACGTGCGGCAACTGAGGCCCGAGTTCTTTCCGTTACTGTTCTCTCAAGACGCGTTATGCGTTGGTGAATGGCACCGTGTTTTTCGGGCTGTTCCATGGCAGTCTCTTGCTTGAGACATCTTGCAACCGACGAAACCACGCCAGCGCGCGCTGCTCGACAAAGGTCCGGTCGCCTCGTCAGGCGGTACGCACAAATCGTTCTTACCGGGCCGTGCAAGCGCTCTTTCATCTCTGAAAGTCAGAGGCTTGAACGGGTTTCAAACGATTTTCTCGGTCGCTGATCCCCCCCCGCCACTTTTTTTGAACCATTGGCCAGACCGGCGCGACCAACAAGTACCGCATCTGCTGACGGGGCACTGTTCTCAGGCTTCTGGCGGATGGCGGCGAACATGAAAACGCAAAACAATTTGAATGGAGACGATTATGCCCAACTTCAACTTTTTTGATCTTTTTTCCAATGGCCTCAACATTGTGGGGTCAGACAAAGCCGACCTGATCATTGGTTCGTTCGGTGACGATGAAATCGCTGGAAACGGCGGCGACGACCTGGTCATCGGCCTGTTTGGCGATGACAAGATCTCCGGCGGTCTCGGCGAAGACACATTGCTTGGCGGTTTCGGCGATGACGTCGTCATCGGCAACAAGGGCGACGACCGGATGTTCGGCGGATGGGGCGATGACCAGCTGGTCTGGAACAACGGTGACGGATCGGACCTGATGGTCGGCGGCAGCGGCTACGACCAGGTTCAGGTCAATTTCGACACCGATCTGGTCAATGATGATCTGCAGAACAAGGACGTGGCCGAATTCTCGGTGACCAGCGAGGGCGTGCAATTCGCGCGGATCGAGGTAAACGACCAGACCCAGGCCGGGTTGTTTCAACTCGACATCCGCGAGACCGAGGAACTTGAGACCAACTTTGGTGGCGGCGATGATACAGCCGTGATCAGGGACGAAGTGTTGGACGAGATCAGGCTCAATCTCGATGGCGGTGACGGGGTCGATACGCTGGATCTGTCACAGTCTGCGGGTGCAGCCCGGGTGAACCTTGGAAAAGGCAAGTTGAATGGCTCGACCGCCGAAAATTTCGAGAACGTCATTGGCACTGCCTATGATGATGTGGTTCGCGGCGACAAGCAGGACAACGTCATTTCCGGACTTGATGGAGAAGACACGATTTTCGGGCGCGGTGGCGATGATACGCTGACCGGCGGCAAGGGCAATGATGCGGTCTATGGCGGCAAGGGTGCCGATGCCCTGATCTGGAACAATGGAGATGGTTCGGACCTGCTGGACGGGGGCAAGGGCGATGATCTTGTTCAGGTCAATTTCGACACCGATCTGGTCAATGATGATCTGCAGAACAAGGACGTGGCCGAATTCTCGGTGACCAGCGAGGGCGTGCAATTCGCGCGGGTCGAGTTGAACGACCAGACCCAGGCCGGGTTGTTCCAGCTGGATGTTCGCAACACCGAAACGCTGGAGACAAACTTTGGCGACGGGAACGATGCTGCGGTCATCACGGAAAACGTGCTCGAAAAGATCGGCTTGGTTCTGGATGGTGGCGACGGTGTGGATCTTCTCGACGTCAGCCAGGCAGCAGCCGCCACCAACGTCGATCTGGGTGCCGGCACTGTCGGGACTTCGACCGCCGTCAATTTCGAGAATGTCACGGGCACCGCATTCGACGACACGATCACCGGGGACAGCGGGGACAATGTCATTCGCGGTGGTCAGGGCAATGATGTGATGCGCGGCGGTGAAGGCGCCGATACGTTCGTGTTCTTCGAAGCTGACACCGGCGTCGACGTCATCCTCGACTTCGAGTTCGGCGTGGACAGCCTCGAATTTGCAACGACGGATCCCAGTGTCACGCCCACCAACCTGCTCGGGAATCTGGCGCAGGCAGGCGACGACGTGGAACTCTCCATCAACGACAAGGTGATCACATTCCAGGACACAGTGGTCACAAACTTTACCACCGATGATTTCATGATTGCATAGAGACCCGCAATATCGGTGATAAGCGGCCCCGCCAGCCTTCCGTTGGCGGGGTTTGCCTGTTGGGGCAAGCGCGTGACGTCGGCACTCGTATCGTTGACGCAAGAATTGCCGCAAAAGCGCACGACCATATGACATCTCCCGGCCGTGCCGTGTATGATCGAGTCTGCTGAAACAAATGGCTGGGGGACCAATCCACCCCAAACTTTATTTCCGCACCACGGTCGATGCCGTCTGGTTGGCGGTTCCACCCCATCAATCACGCATACCTTGACCCCAGGAGTTGGCGGTTCCCCGCCCTCATTCCATCAGGGTCGCTTCCGTCTCGATCAAGATCGACACTGCGTCGCCAACGAGGCCATTCTCGACAGCGTAGGTCATGCCCCATTCGCTTCGCATGATCTCGGCGGTAATGGACAGGCCAAGGGTGAATTTCTTGTGACCGAACGGATATTCGGCCGCCTTGTTGAGCGTCACATCCAGCGTCACGGGATGTGACTGCCCCAACATGGACAGATCGCCCGTGACCGTTCCGGAATTCTCACCAAGCGGTGAACCTTCACTTGCGGTGAATGTAATCTCCCGAAAGTTGCCTGTATCTAGAAAATCACCTGCATTTACATGCCCGTTCCGCGCGTCATGAAATGTATCGACAGAAGCCGCACCGACAGTCACTGACACATCGCTCAACTCCTGCGTCTCGGCGTCGTAGGTGAATGTGCCGGACACTTCTGAAAACACACCCAGAACACGGGCGTAGCCTATGTGTTCGACAGTAAAGGCGACCAAGGTATGTTCGGGGTCGAGTGAGTATTGCGCAGGCGCTGCCTGCACGGATGTTGCAGCGAGCGTCAAAGCAGCGGCGGCCAAAAATCGCATTCGGTAAACTCCTTGAGTTGAGAACTGGAAGCTCAGGCATTGTTACTCTATCTGATGGCACAACGTAAGGCGGAGAGAGGCAACAGCAAGGAACGGGCGTGAACAACTGGAAAGCAGCTGACAACACGCTCGCCTGTGTGACGTGGAACGTGCACCGCGCACGCGGCGCGGACGGGCGTGTGGATGCGCCCCGTGTCGTGTCGGCGATTGAGCGCATTATCGCACCGCTCGGTCCGGATGTGCTTGCCTTGCAGGAAGCGGACGATGAATGCCCGCCGCATGCGCGCATCCTCGATGCGGACCGCATCAGCCGGGCTGTCGGACTAAGCTATATGCACGACAGTCGCGCGTTGCGATGGGGCCCGCAAAGCGACGGCTTTCTTGGAACGGTCTTATGGGTACACCCACGTTTTGAGCGGACCCATGCGGATGTCATCGACCTGCCCGGTCACTGCCACCGAGGGGCAATTTCCGCAGAATGTCTGGACGGTGACCGCGCATTTCGCGTGATGTCGGTGCATCTGTCGCTGGCGCAACCGCTGCGCATGGTGCAAACCCGCATCATCGGGCAATATCTCTTGCGCAGGCCGGCGATGCAGACGGTCATTCTCGGTGATCTCAACGAGTGGCGCCCTTGGGGAGGCGCTGCTCTGGGCCGGGTGATGCTAGGGCGCAATTTCTACGGCCCGGTCAAGCCGACCTTTCCGGCGCGCTGGCCGATCCTGCCGCTTGACCGCATTTTGACCGACCGGCGCGACGCCGTGCAACGCGTCAACGTACTCGATCATCCCATGACGACCGCTGCTTCCGATCATCGGCCACTTGCGGCCCATGTCAGCCTGACCACGTCATGACCACCCGCGCCGCCTCCGTTTTTATGCATCCCGGCATCGCGTTCGCCGCGCTCTCGCTGGTCTTGCTGCCAACGATCTGGGTCGTCGCGGATCGGGCCTACGGCGGCGCAATCCTTCCTGTTGCCATGTTTCTCATGATCGCCGCGACGGCGGGTGTGGGCCTGATGCGACGCTACACCCATCCAACGCTGGGCGCTTGCAACATCATCACTTTGTTGCGCGCGGCGATTGTCTGCATACTCGCCGGCGCGATCATCGCCCCCCCTACGACAGAACTGGCGCACTGGAGCATCTGCGCAACGGCGCTTCTGGCGCTGTCGCTGGACGGTCTGGACGGCTGGCTGGCCCGTCGCAGCGATCTGACCAGCAACTTCGGCGCACAGTTCGACATGGAGACGGACGCCCTGCTTGGCGGCGTTCTTGCAATGATCGCCTGGCACTCGAGCGCCGCAAACGTCCTGCTGCTTCTGGGTTTCATGCGCTATCTTTTCGTGGTCGCGACTTGGATCTGGCCATGGATGTCGGCACCGCTGCCCGAGAGTATGCGGCGCAAGACAATCTGCGTTATCCAGATTGCCGCGCTTATTGTATTGGTGGTGCCGAATTTGCCGCAGGCCCTGTCCGTGCTTGTTGCATACGGCGCGACTGCTGTTCTGGCATGGTCCTTTGCCGTAGATATTGTGCTGCTATGGCGGCGGCGCGCATGAGACGCCTGGCGCTGCTTTCGGTTGCCGCTACCCTCCTGTTCGGGGCGCTGGCCTTTCCGAACCATCCCCACACCCTGACCTTTTCTGCATTCACAGAATTTCCGCTGGAACTGCCTGTGCTTTTGGGCTTCATGCTCGCCGTAGGCTATCAAAAGGGTTCGCGACGCCTACTCCCGCCGCTCGCCGCCGCCGTCCTGCTCGTCGCGGTCTTCATCAAGCTGGCCGATATCGCAATGTTCCTGGCCTACGACCGGACATTCAACCCGCTGCTCGATGCCTTTCTGATCGGGGCCGGTACAAACCTCTTGCGAGACAGCATCGGCACGTTCGGTGTCGTGCTCGCATGGATGGGCGGAATACTGGGACTGATCGGTTTGTTTCTGGCACTGTGGTGGGCGTTGCGCCAATCGGCAAGAGCGACAATCAATACACTGGTCCGGATCACAGCCGGGGCAATTGCGCTGACCTTTGCCGCTCTCACCGTCGCGGACGCGGGCGACAACCTCGATTGGTGGGAGTTGCCGCAAGACATTCCAGGTACGTCAATCACCACAAGCCTCGTGATGAAGCGCGGGATAGACGTCGCGGCCACAGCAGCCGAGCTCACCACATTTGCTGCGCAGGCGGCGCATGATCCCTATGACGACGCGCACGGCCTGTTCGATATTGTCGGTGACCGTGATGTCTTGATTATCTTTATCGAAAGCTACGGGCGCACGAGCGTGGACAACCCGCTCTATGCGCCAACTCACCTCCCAACGCTACGATCCGCCGAAACCGCCATTGCGGACGCAGGCCTCGCAATGCGCAGCGGATGGCTCAGCTCTCCTACGGCCGGAGGGCAAAGCTGGCTCGCACATGGGGCGGTGTTCTCCGGTCTGTGGACCACCGATCAAGGCCGCTATGCCGCGATGCTGACGAGCGGGCGGCGCACTCTCTTCCACCTCGCGGCCGAGGCCGGATTTCGCACCGCCGCCGTGATGCCCGCAATAACAATTGCATGGCCCGAAAGCAGCCTGATGGGATTCGAGACTGTACTGGAATCCGCTGACATGGCCTACGATGGTACAGATTTCGGATGGGTGACGATGCCTGACCAGTACACACTCGCCACCTTCCCCGATCTGCTCGGTCCCGATCCGCGCCGCGACTTCGTTCAGATCGCACTCATTTCCTCGCACGCACCCTGGACGCCAGTGCCGCAGATGGTCGCATGGGACACGGCGGCAGATGGCGCTATCTACGACGAGATGGCGACCGCAGGCCCGGCGCCCGGTGTGGTATGGAAAACCCACGACACCGTCCGCGACTTCTATCGCCGCTCGATCGACTACGCCCTTCGCGCCGCCACAGGTTTTGCCGCACGGCAAGGGCAGAACGCTCCACTCATTCTTATCCTCGGCGATCATCCGCCCGCAGGTTTCGTCAGCCAGATCGACGGCACGGACGTGCCCGCGCATCTGATCGGTCCGGCGGACCTGCTCGCACGGATTGACGGGTGGGGCTGGAGCACCGGCATGATCCCTGCGGCCGGTGTGCCGTCCATTCGCATGGACGGGTTTCGCGATCGTTTCATCGCTGCGTTCTCGTCGCAGGAGGAGCAGTGAATGATGCTGCAGCGTCTCATACGGCTTGCAGTCTCGACGGGTGTGATCGTGTTGGTGCTCGCAGTGTCCGACCTCGCGGATCTCGGTGCACGGCTGCGTGGTGCTGATCTGCGGTGGCTCGGCGCCTGCGTCGCTGGTCTCGGTGCGATTACCTGCCTGAGCGCCCTGCGCTGGC
Source organism: Sedimentitalea todarodis (assembly GCF_032595355.1). Classification (NCBI taxonomy): domain Bacteria; kingdom Pseudomonadati; phylum Pseudomonadota; class Alphaproteobacteria; order Rhodobacterales; family Paracoccaceae; genus Sedimentitalea; species Sedimentitalea todarodis. The sequence goes on from NZ_JASMWN010000007.1 coordinate 72,479, forward strand.
GTTGGGTTGCACGTGATCTTGGCCTGCCCTTGCCCTACGCGCGGTCGCTGCGCGAATACTTCTTCGCGACGCTTGTCAATCAAGTCGTCCCCGGTGGCATCGCGGGCGATGTGGCCCGAACCATGCGCGTGACACAGCCAGGCGATCTGCGCCGAGCCGCGCAATCGGTGGTGATCGAGCGGGCAACGGGCCAAATTGCAACGCTGATGCCAATGGTGCTCGGGCTGACCGCATCGCTTGCCGTACCGGGCGGGATCGCCTGGCCGTGGTGGACCGGCGGGGCCTTGGCGTGTCTCGCTTTGCTGTTCTGTGCCGCGTGTATTGTGCAAAGCGGTCGCGACGACCCCGACAGACGCTCGTTCTTTGCGCCTTTGTGGACGACGGTCCGCACGCGGCGGCAGATTGCCTTGGCAGTCCTGATCGCATTCTTGCTGAACTTCAGTTTCTACGCCAGCGCCCGCGCTGTGGGCACAATCCTGCCACCCGCCGCATACTTTACCGTGATTCCCCTTGTCCTGACCTCCATGATGATCCCAATGTCGGTGGGCGGCTGGGGCTGGCGCGAGGGCGCGGCGGCGGCGCTATTTCCGCTGGCGGGCGCCACCGCGGCTCAAGGAATTGCTGCAGGGATCGCCTACGGGGCTTGCATGTTGGTCGCAGCTCTGCCGGCTCTCGCATTTCTGGTGCGGAGTCCAGCGGCTGATCCTATCATAAAGCCATCCTGATACCGGAAACGATATGACACCATTCACCTCCCTCACACGCCGCCGCCTCTTGAGCACTGGCACCGCGGCATTCGGCATTGGCGCCGTCGGCATAGCCCCCGCGCTCGCCCAAGCGACGGAAGTGGCCCTGCAACTGTCATGGCTACATTCGGTTCAATTCGCTGGCAGCTACATCGCGCAGGAGCGCGGCTTTTGGCGCGACGAGGGTCTCAACGTCTCGCTCAACCCGGGCGGGCCGAACGCACCGGTAGAGCCACCCGTCGTGGCGGGGCGTGCCCTTGTCGGGGTGTCCGCAGCCGATTACGCTTCGGCCGCCGTGGAACAGGGCGCCCCCTTCAGGATCATCGGCGTCGCAATGAAGAAGAACCCCTTTGCCATAGCCTCCCTGCCCACAAACCCGGTGCGGAAACCTGCCGATCTTGTGGGCAAGCGGATCGGAATGGCCATTGCGAACACCCCCGTGCTGCAGGCGCTCTGCGCGCTCAACAATGTCGATATCGAGGGGATCGAGATCGTGCCGACCCAATACGATGCGGCACCCCTGGTAAACGGTCAGGTCGATTGTCTGCTGTGCTGGGCCACCGACCTTCCCGTCGCCATGGCGATGCAGCGGATCGAAAGCGTCACCATGTTGATGGCCGATCACGGCTATGCGGTACACTCCCAGACGTATATTGCGACCATCGAAAGCATCGCGAACCGCCGTGCCGACGTCGTTGGACTGTTGCGGGGTGAGGTAAAGGGTTGGGCCGCTTATGAGGCAGATACCGATGCCGCCACCGACTTGACGGTCGCCATGTTCCCCGACGCGGGCCTTGATCCGGCGACGCAGCGCGAGCAGGCCCGCCGTCAGTTGCCGCTGATGTTCCCGGCAGCCGCAAACACTCCGTTCGGCTGGTTCACCGATGAAAGCGTCGCCGCAAACATCGAAACGCTGGCCCTGCTCGGGCGGGAGGTGAGCGCGGATTTATGGGACCGCTCGCTTCTCGAAGACGTCTATGCGCAATAGCGCCATGGCCGGGCGTGACATCACCTGTCGCGGATTGTCCAAGACTTTTTCCGGCAGCCCGCCCGTGGACGCGCTGGCCCCCGTGGATATCACCTTCCGCGCGGGGCAAACGACCGCTCTTGTCGGCCCTTCAGGGTGCGGGAAATCGACCCTGCTCAGACTGGTCGCGGGGTTGGAAACGCCAACCAAGGGCACGGTCATGATCGGAGAGGAAACACCGAAGGACCTCGCCCACCGTGGCGGCATAGGAATGGCATTCCAGGATGCTTCTCTACTACCCTGGCGCAGTGTACACAGCAATGTAGCCCTTGCCCTGCAACTGGCGAAGCAGGCCGACAACAACAAGGCGGTCGACCGCCTGATCGGTCTGGTGGGCCTGGACGGGTTCGCAGATGCCCGCCCTGCGGCCCTCTCGGGCGGTATGCGCCAGCGCGTGGCGATTGCCCGCTGCCTGGTGACATCGCCGGAGTTGATCCTGCTGGATGAGCCGTTTGGCGCGGTCGATGAACTGACCCGCGCCCGCCTCGGGAGCGAACTGCCCCCTCTCTGGCGCGAACGTGGCACGACCGCGATCCTCGTGACCCATTCGATTTCCGAAGCCGTCACTCTCTCGGACCGCGTGATCGTACTGTCACCGCGCCCTGCCCATGTCATCGCGGATATTGCGATCACGGGCCGGACTCCTGCGGATATCGAAAGTAGCAAAGACGCGGTCACCCGCGTCTTGACGGCGGCTGCGTGATCTACCGTGTCGCCCTGACAACGCTGGGCGTACTGGCCGCAATCGTTCTGTGGCAGACCCTGTCAGTGCTCAACGCAGACAGTTTCGTCATCGCGGGACCGGTTGAAGTAGCCCTTTGGCTCAAGGCAAACGCGGGCCTAGTCGCGCGCGCGACCGTCGCCACGCTGTCGGCAGCGTTCTGGGGGTTCGTCAGCGGCAATCTCGTGGCGGTCGCCATCGCCGCTCTGGTGATCGTGGTGCCACGGACGGAACGGTTGGTCTCCTTTGCCGCACTCGTTGTTTTCTGTCTGCCGCTGGTTGCGACGGGGCCGATCTTGCGCGTGCTCTACGGCACCGGTGCAGGCCCACAGATCACACTCGCCGCACTGGCCACCTATTATACAACTTACCTTGCTCTGGTTGTCGGGCTGCGCGCGGTGCCGGCTGGGTGGACAGACCTCGTACGCCTTTATGGACGCGGCCCGCTGACGGCACTGCGGGTGGTACGCATGCGCGCCTGCGTACCCTACCTGCTGGCCGGATTGCAGATCGCGGCACCTGCAGCTGTCCTTGGCGCGATGGTGGGAGAATTCACGGGCGCAGAACGCGGCCTCGGCGTCCTGACGCTGCGCGCGATGCGCAGCCTCGACGTGGTGGCCACTTGGGGCATCGCGGCGGTCGCAGCCACGGTCTCGATCTTTGCATATCTGGCCATCGGCCCGCTCTCGCGGCTGCGCGGCGACGGGCCGCCGGTTCTCATCCTCAGCGCGGGATCGCCCGATGCGCGAGCCTCTTTCGCGCTGCGCACAGTCGAAGCAATTGGCGTCACTGTCGTACTAGTCCTTGTCTGGCAGATCGCCATGGATGCTTTCGGCCTGCCGCAGTTCTTCGCCAAAAGGCCGGGCGACATCCTGACCTATCTGCGGGATCCAACTGCCAGCGACACTTTGCTTGCAGCCCTGTGGGAAACGCTGGTCTGGACCGTTCCGGGCTACGCAGCAGGGCTACTGTTGGGAGCCGGGCTAGCCGCCGCACTCACCCTTGTGCCCCGGGCGGTGGGGCTGGTCTTGCCCCTGGCGGTGATGCTCCGATCCGTGCCGATCATCACCACGGCGCCCTTGCTGGTGCTGGCGTTGGGACGCGGTGCAGCGGGAACGATCTCCATCGTGGCAATCCTGATTTTCTTCCCCTCCTTCGTCGCTTGCCTGTACGGCCTGGCACAGACGCCCGGACAAGTGCGCGACGTCTTTGCCAGCTACGGCGCGGGCCGCCTCCGCCTCCTGATCTCCGCCCAGATCCCCGCAATGCTACCCTCGTTCTTTGCCTCCGCCCGCATGGCCGTGCCCGCCGCCCTGCTGGCGGTCACAACGACCGAGTGGCTCGCCACCGGCCGTGGCATCGGCACGTTGATGGCGCTCACGGCCAGCACCTCCGACTACAACATGTTGTGGAGTGCGGTCGTGGCCGTTTCCCTGATCGCCGTTATCGCTTACCTGCTGGTCGAAGCGATCGAGCGACGGGTTCTGGGCCGTTACGCCGCCGAGCAACTGGCATGAAGGCCGTCTTCGCAATCCCAGGTGACATGCATCGCAAGACTGGCGGCTTCATCTATGAGGCCGAAGTCTTGGCTGCCCTGAACCGGATCGGTGTGCAGACGATGCACCTCCAACTCCCCGACAGTTTTCCCGATCCCTCGCCCCATGACATGGCAACGACACTGGCAGCCCTTGCAAAGGTGCCTGCAAATATTCCCGTCATCCTGGACGGTTTTATCGCCGGCACGATTGATCCATATGGCGCGGCTCAACTGGCAGCCCCCCTTCTCGCGATCACCCATCATCCGCTGGGGTTCGAGACCGGCCTTACGACCGCCCGCGCGTCCCTGTTGGTGGAAAAGGAGCGCGCGGCGCTCGCACAGATGGCGCATGTCATAGTGCCCAGCCCCCATACCGCGGCTATCCTGTGCTCGGATTTCGGCCTGGATGAACAAGACATCACAGTCGCGCCGCCCGGGTTTTCGCGCCCCCCAGCCCACATCGCCCTGCCGCAAACACCCCCGCTGATCCTCTCCGTCGGATTGCTCGCCCCGCGCAAGGGGCACGATACGCTCCTCGCTGCACTGGCGGAAATCGTCGATCTGCCCTGGTGCGCAGATATCGTTGGAAAAGCGCATGATGCGGCAACAACGGATGCGCTACACCAACTACGCGCGGATCTCGGGCTTGACGACCGCGTCACGTTCTCGGGAGAAATCGACTCGGCTTCCCTGCGCGCCCGGTTCGGTGCCGCAACCCTCTTCGCACTCGCCACGCGTTACGAAGGCTACGGTATGGTGTTCGGCGAAGCGATGCTGTGCGGTCTGCCTATCGTCTCCTGCGACACCGGGGCCGTGCCGCAAACGGTCGGCGACGCGGGTATCCTTGTTCCGCCCGGCGACGCAGGGGCATTCGGCGCGGCCCTGCGGCAGATGTTGACCGATGCCGACACCCGCGTAACCTATGCCAGCGCCTCTGCCCAGCAAGGTTCCGCATTGCCGACATGGGAAGACACCGCGCAGATCATCGCGAACGTGATACGAACGGTCGCATGCGAGGATAACCACCCCATCTGATCGGATTGCCAAATGACAAATTTCAGTCGTTCCTCAATTTACCACCGCCACCGGTTTGAGCAGACCGGCAATCGTCGGATCCTCGATCTTCATGCCTTCGGGAGCGCCGGGCAAACCGATCTTGGTCAGGCCGGAACGCATGGGCGATTGTCCCGTGATAAAGGCCGCACGTCCGACCGTGCAGCTTTGTTGGCCGTACCAGTCCATGAACAAAGCCCCTTGCGCAGCAATCCTGTCAATATTGGCGTCTTGTACCCCATCATTCTCCGGTTGTAGGCGCTAACATTGAATTGGCCGATGTCATCACCCCAGACAACTAGGATGTTGGGCTTGTCTACTTGCGTGTCAATGAGCGTTCAAAGCTGACCCGGTTTCGGCATTTGAAATTGACCCACCGTATGTGGCGCAAGGCCCCCAGTCGGGCCGCCCTGATATAGCGAGTCCGTCTGGGGGCTTTGCTTGCGTGACGTTTTTTGTTTTTCTGCGTCGCTTGCTTTGTGCGAACCGGTATGTCGTGTTGCCCGTTTCGATGATCGCGCAGTGGTGTGTCACACGAACTAAGAGCGCGGTCGTCATCTTGGGTTCACCGAAGACCGAGACCCATTCACCGAACTCGAGGTTTGTCGTGATGATGACGCTGGTCTTCTCATAGAGCTTGCTGATCAGATGGAAGAGCTGTGCGCCGCCGGACTTGGGGAACGGGATGTAGCCCAACTCGTCGATGATGACGCAGTCCAGGGCCGACAGTTGTCGGATGATCTTCCCGGCATTGCCCCCGGCCTGCTCCTTGATCAGGGCGTTGATCAGATCGACCGCGTTGAAGAAGCGGGCCTTCTTGCCGTTGTTGATCAAAGTGGTGCCCAAAGCGATGGCGATGTGCGTTTTGCCTGTGCCGGTTCCGCCGACCAGAATGAGATTGTGCGCCTCTTCCGTGAACTGGCCTGTGCAGAAGGGCTCGATCTGGGTCTGGGTGATGGCGGCGACGCCGTAATCGAAAGTCGCGAAGTCCTTGTGGTGGGGGAACTTCGCAATCCTCATTTGATACTGGATGGAGCGCACCCGCCGCTCTACAGTCTCGGCGTCGATCAGTTGCTTTATCGCAGTGGTCAGACTTGGTGGCTTGCGCGCGGACAGCAAATCATGGGCGCAAGCCGCCATTCCGTGCAGCCTCAGGGCGGTCAGTTGGTCGATGAGGGCATTCATGCAGCAACCTCCTCAGCCGAGCACAGCGTCTCATAGCGTTTGCAATCTGCCTCGGACCGCAAAGTCAGTTGCGGATAGGTATAGGTATCGTTCAAAGGTGTGATGATCGGTTCCACCAACTGGTTGATCAGGTTGATGATGGCGGGCAGGCGCAGGGTGTTTTGTTCCACCGCCAGTTCGCAAGCCGTCTCGACCACCTCGATCCCGTGATCCTGGGCCAGCAGAAGCAGATCAACGAACTCCCGATCTCCGCCTTTGCCGACCACGTAATGCTCCCTGATCCGATGCATGGCCTCAGGCAGTTGCCAGTCCACAAAGGGGGCACCGTCGCACAGCGCGCCTGGCTTGCGATCCAGCAGTGGCACGTCATGCCAAGGTTCAAAAATAGCTGACATTGCGGGTGAATCAACGCGTGTGCTCGGCGATGATATCCTGGCCCGACACCAGCACGATCCGGCCTGCATAGGCGCAGCGACACATGTTGCCCCGCGAACCGGGATGGCACGCTGTAGCGATTGCTGGCATATTGAACCAGGCAGGTGGAGCGAACACGAACGGTCTTCTCGCCAGGGCTTTTGCGGGTTCCATTTGTCTGTCTCATCTTCCACTCCTCAGTGGTTACGATGAGCCAAGAACTCTCTCTTATCAAATGCCGCTATTTGGACCCATAAGTGCTGACGTCAGACATTTTTCATCGCGTCAAGCAAGGCAGACCCAAGCGCGCCCTGCCCGCGTTCGCCTGGCTTCGCATCCTTGCCGCGCCGCGCATTATTGGCCTGTTGGCCCGGCTTGGGATCGCGCAGGCTTTTTGGCTTTCCACCCCCACCCTGGGCAGCCCCCTGCTTGCGCATCGTCAGGCCGATCCGCTTTCGCGCGACATCCACCTCTGTCACCCGCACCCGGACCACATCACCGGCCTTGACCACTTCATGCGGATCCTTGACGAAGCGGTCCGCCAACTGACTGACATGAACCAGCCCGTCCTGATGCACGCCAACATCGACGAAGGCCCCAAAGGCCGCGACATTTGTCACTGTCCCCTCAAGCGACATGCCGGGTTTCAGATCGGCCATCGTCTCAATTCCCTCGGCAAAGCTCGCAGTCTTGAAGCTGGGTCGTGGATCACGTCCGGGTTTCTGCAACTCCGAAATGATGTCCTGCACCGTGGGCAGACCAAAGCTGGCATCGACGAAATCCTCGGGGCGCAGCGATTTGAGGATCTGCTCCTGCCCCATGATCTGGCGAATATCGCGCCCGCATGCCTTTACGATCCGACGCGCCACATCATAGGCCTCGGGATGGACCGACGACGCATCAAGCGGCTCCTTGCTGTCGCGAATACGCAGGAATCCCGCACTTTGCTCGAAGGCTTTCGGCCCGACCCCCGGCACTTTCAGCAGCGCCTTGCGCGACGGGAAGGCCCCTAATGAGTCCCGATGCGCTACGATGGCTTCGGCGAGTCGCGGGCCAAGCCCCGCGACATGCGCCAGCAACGGTGCAGAAGCCGTGTTGAGATCGACGCCCACCGCGTTAACCGCGTCCTCGACCACCGCTTCCAGCGCACGGCCCAGTTGGCGCTGGTCGACATCGTGCTGGTACTGGCCGACGCCGATGCTCTCCGGAGCAATCTTGACCAGTTCGGCAAGCGGATCCTGCAAGCGACGGGCAATCGACACCGCACCGCGCAGGGACACGTCCAGATCGGGAAACTCCTTTGATGCCAGTTCCGACGCGGAATAGACCGACGCCCCCGCTTCGGAAACAACGACACGCGTAGGTTTCGGGCCGGAGGGCAACATCTTCAACGTGTTGCCCACGAATTTCTCGGTCTCGCGGCTGGCGGTGCCATTGCCGATGGCGATCAGTTCGACACCATGCGTGCGGATCAAGTGCAGGAGCCGCTCCTCCGAGCCGCGCAGGTCACGTTTCGGGGGGAACGGATAGAGCGTGGCAGTGTCCAACACTTTGCCCGTCGCATCCACCACTGCCGCTTTCACACCCGTGCGAATGCCCGGATCGAGCCCCAGCGTCGGCTTGGCGCCGGCAGGGGCGGCAAGCAACAAGTCCTTGAGGTTGCGGGAAAAGACCCGGATCGCTTCGTCATGGGCACGGCGACGCAGGTCGGCCAGCAGGTCAAGGAACATCGTCAGGCTGAGTTTGACACGCCAAGTCCACCCCGCCGCCGTACGCAGCCAAACGTCCCCCGGCCCGTCGCCGGGAATGCCGATGGCACGTGCCACGATACCTGTCGCGCGCTCGGCCCCGGTTTCGGGCTCCGGCTCGATCGAGACCGTCAGGATACCTTCTTTGGAGGCGCGCAGGATCGCCAGAGCCCGGTGTGCAGGAATGTCGGCCCATTTTTCGCTGTGATCGAAATAGTCCGAGAACTTTGCGCCCTCGGCCTCCTTGCCGGTTTGAACACGCGCCAGAACCAGCGCCTCAGCCTGCATGAACTCGCGCAGACGCCCCAGCAGATCCGCGTTTTCTGCGAGCTCTTCCGTCAGGATATCGCGAGCGCCGTCTAGCGCCGCTTTCACCGTCTCGAAGTTTTTACCCAGATACCGCTCTGCCAGCGTCTCGGGTTTGGCATCCCGGTCGTCCATAATGGCCCGCAACAGCGGTTCAAGCCCATTTTCGCGCGCGATCATTGCCTTGGTTCGGCGCTTGGGTTTGAAGGGAAGATAGATGTCTTCCAGCGTCGCCTTGCTGTCGGCCTGTGCGATCTTGCGGGCCAGATCGTCGGTTAGCTTGCCCTGGCCCCGGATCGTATCAAGGATCGTCGCGCGCCGTGCCTCCATCTCGCGCAGATAGTCCAGCCGTTCGTTCAGCGTGCGCAACTGGCTGTCGTCCAGTCCTCCCGTCACCTCCTTTCGGTAACGGGCGATGAACGGCACCGTCGCGCCTTCGTCCAGCAACGCCGTCGCAGCGGCGACCTGGCGCGGGCTGGCAGCAATTTCCGTAGCGATGGTGCGGGCGATCCGATCGGTGGTCTGGTCCAACTGTGGCTCCTGTATTGCGGGACCAATCTCATAAACGCCCGCCCGACTTCGCACCAGCCCCACCGCACACAATTCCTCATATATGCAAATCCCCGGGCCGATCCCGCCGGGGTGCTGGAGCGGACGCCAGAACCCAACGATCCTGGCTCGACCCCCGACCATCCGCACTCATCAGAAGGGAGCTTTCGCCGCGTTGAACACACACGCGCCTGTCGCCTGAACCGACCAGAGCATCAGCACTTCCGGCCAGTGCGATCGAGACCGAACTGCCCTCAATCCGGTCTGCGTCCGGCGCGGAGATGTCCCGCGACGGCAGACTCTTTCTCAGGGCTCAGCTCTGATTTGCACCACGGAGTTGCCGGATAGAGCGGCGAACCGCGGCCCAGTCCTCGGCCTCTCTGGTCTTGCCTTCATCATCGCATTCGCGCGCCTTGCGGGCCGCTTCTGCCTCGGCCAGATCGCCGTGGACCTGATAAAGAGCGCGCGCATATTCAGCTGTCTTGGTGGCTTCCATGTCGGGTTTCCTTTTCTATCGAAATTGAACATACCGACCCCCCGGATCGTCCCCGGAGGATTCTGACACCTCGCGAGTTTACACCATTTCTCGGGATTCTTCACTTTCTGCGGAAAACGGTTCCGTTTCAGCATCTATCCGCCACGCCGAACGCTGCAAGATCGCGGCCCCGGACGAACCGTTTTGCCCGCCCCACCGTTGCAGGTCCCCGGCTGTCAGCAGTGGTTGAATGGTATGCGCGACATTCGGCGCAAACCGGGTGTCCTCTGATATGCTGAGAAGGGTTGCGGGTCTTTTCCGGGTCGATCGCGCCGACAGGATTACATCCGGGCCATCCGCTGATCGAACCCGCGCCTGACGGACTCGCAAAGCGCGCCGGGGAAACCGGTGGGCATCTCTTTCAGGGCCAAGGCAAACGCCTCCTCGGACCGGGCGGCGATGTCGTGGTATATCTGCGCGACCTGTTCGCGCGAAAGCCCCGCTGCCACGCCTGTCTCGACAAAGTGCCGACCCAGGATGTCCGCAACCTTGTAGTGCCGGTTCTTGCCCGCCCGCATCGCAAGCTTCATCTCCTTGATCTGAAGCTGCCCTGCATCCAGCGACGGCTGTACGGTCAGCACGTCATAGAGCGGCGTCATGGTGAACCGACCCCCCGGCATCAGCGCGATGCTGAAATTCTTGGCATGACCATCCGTGGCGCCGATCAGCCAGAACAGGACATTGGCCGTGAAAAAATCGATACGATCGCGCTGCGGGTCGTCGCTGCCCTGCAGCAGATCGCAGATTTCGACAATACCGGGGCCGCCCTCGTTTTGGTACTTTCGTGTCGGTGGCGCCGACAGGGCCTGACAGCAATCCTCCTGTGGCAAGCGGATCAACCGGCCATCCCGCGCCTGCAGGCGGTCAAATCGTTCGATGACCAGCGCCTTGGTGTCCGCGAAAGTCGCGATTTCAGTTTTGGCGACGGGCAGGCCAAAACCTGCCATCAACCTCAGACAGAAATGCTCGTTCTCTATGCTGTCGGTCAGGTCCATGCCATTGGGCAGGGTGCCGATCGCAGGTTTCAGGATATGCGTCGTGGGCGTTGTCCCTGTTGGTTCGATCCACTGGCCTTCGTGGAAAAGCAGCGCGGTCTTTTCCTGCGCACCGGCGACGGAAATTCTGAAATCCCGCTCGCGGCGGATGCCAAGCGGCACTCGCCCCAGGTCCCTGAGCATGTCGGCGACCTGCGCGTCGCTCAGCGGCTCGCCGGTCAGGGCACCGGCCTGCGGCTCCTCCCCTTCGGGCAGGAATTGCAACGCCCCCACGCAGTCCCGGCCAATCCGGGCGAGCATGCTGTAGGCGTCCAGCCCGTCTGCACCAACTCGTTCGGCCACCCGCCGGCGAATGTCGTCATTATCCGGCAGCAGGTTGTCGAAAACGGCGATGACCGGCGGGCCGACATACCGCCCCGGACGCAAGGGAAGCGAGCGCGAAACCGGCATTGTGTTTTCCCATGCCAGCCACTCCGCGGCATAGGTAAAGGCAAAGGCCCCGGTCGGTTCGCGAAAGAACTGTCCGACCTTGCGGCGGTTCATGTAGACATCCAGCGGCGCATAGGTGCGCTTGCGCCCCATCAGAAGATATCCTCAAGATCGCCGGGCGTCATCTTGCTGCGCGGGACAATGTGGATTTCGAGGTCAAGGGCGGCCAGCAGATCAAAGACCGTTTCGAGCTTGGCCCCGCTTGTGCTGGTCTCGATGTTCGAGATCGTGCGCTGCCAGACACCCGCGCGACTGGCAAGCTCGCCTTGCGTCAGGCCCTTTGCCTTGCGTGCATTGCGCAGCAGGTTGCCGATATCTTTGGTGGTTCGGGCAATCTGATTCATGACGGCGATCCTTTCGCCAGCAGTATGATCATTGGATCATAAATCGTCAATATGCTTTATAGATCATAAAAGGCGCCTATGATCACGGGATCATACGCAAGGCCTATGCCGTGCAGATCATATGCCGCCCCAATCCCTGTCCGATTTCCTGTGGCAATTGCCAACGCCTTGGCACCACGCTGTGGATATTGACCGCCTGCGAGTTCATAGATTCCGTGTAATGCGCGCCATCTGAATCACACAGCAGACGAGTGCAATGCAATCCAGGAGTTTGTGCCACCACCCTTGCATTCGGGCACGCCCTGTGACGACCAAAACCAACCCGATAGGTCTTACGTGACGGTGCCCAGCCAATAGTGATCGCCCAGTTCGCGCCCAACGTGGCGAAGTGCATCCGTGAGCAGTGCAGCGACCACTTCGGGATCGCCCAGACCCACAGGGAACGACAGGCTGAGGCCGATTGCACAGTTCGATACCGCCCCATAGATGGCACCGCCAACCGAAATGACACCGGGAAACGCCTCCTGCGCCGAAGCCGCGTAGCCCTTTGAGCGGATATTCCTGATATCCGTCAGAAGCGCGAGAGGTGTCGCGATTGTGTGATCTGTTTCTCTTGGAAGTCTATCATCATAGAGCGCCGAAATTGCACTGTCGGGAAGGCGGCTGAGGAGCGCCTTCCCAACGGCGGTGGCGTGAGCGGGCAGGCTTTGGCCCAGCCGGACGGTGAATTGTGATGGCACCTGTCCCTGATGCTGACGCAGCAGAACGATATTGGCGCTGTTCAACACCGCCATCCACGACGTGAACCCGGTCGCCAGCGTCAGGGACATCATCGCTTGTTCGATCAGTTCCGCGTCATACCCAACGGCGTGATAGCCGACGCCAAGACGCCATGCGAGCGGCCCGGGCGAGTAGCGCCGGGACTTTGCATCCTGTTCAACAAGACCGCCGGTTCGCAGCGATGACATAAGCCGGGACGCGCTGCTGCGCGGCAAATCCAGACGCTTGCCGATCTCCGCGACCGCCACCGGTTCGGACGAGTCCGCTATCATTGACAATGCCGCCATGGCGTTCTGCAAGGTTTTCATCACAACGTCTCACTATCTGGAACATATCATTGGAGACTGCGCGGAATTCAAGAAGATATGCAAATCATAAGTTGACGGCACCAAAATACACCGTGCAACCTTCTACTGCCGTCTCATATAGTGGAGCATCAAACATGACTGCGAATGTTGCGAGGAGCAAAAAGAAGACGGCAAAAGTCGCGGCACTCATCGCCGAAATGCTGGAAGCCTATGGTGTCGAATACATATTTGGCATGGAGGATCCGGTGCAACTGTATCACCATCTGAACCGCGACCGGATCCGGCCAATCACCATCCGCGACGAGAAACACGGTGCCATCATGGCTCATGGCTATGCCAAAACGGCGCGACGGCCCGGCATATGTGCATCCACCTTTGGCCCCGGCGCCACCAATCTCTCAACCGGATTGCTTGAGGCCCAGAAATCCTCTGTGCCGGTTATTGCATTCATTCAGGAAATCCCCGCAAAGGACCGCGATCGGCACGCCAGCAGTGAGATCGACCACATCGTGGCATTGGCACCGTTCACAAAAAAGGTGTACCGCATCGATACGGCCGAACGATGTTGCGAGGTCGTACGCCGCGCCTTTCGCATGGCGACAAGCGGGCGGCCCGGTCCGGTGGTGGTGCTGTGCCCGGCGGACATCATGACACAGCAGACCGCCGCGTTAGTCTTTGCCGAAGAGGCGTTTGCCCGTTTCCCAGCTTACCGGACACGCCCGGCAGCCGATGAAGTAGACGCCGCCGCGCGGTTGCTGGCGGCGGCCGAGCGTCCAGTCCTGATCGCGGGCGGCGGCACCATCCTGTCCGGAGCCTCAGATGAGATGATTGCACTGGCCGAGCGCCTTGGCGCCCCGGTTGCCACAACCATGACCGGTCGCGGCACGATCCCGGACGCCCATGGCCTGTCGGTCGGCGCCCTAGGCTCCTCCACGGGTGGAACGCTGGGGCGGGGTCGGATCGCCAATGAGGCGGTTGCCAACAGCGATCTGGTTCTGATCGCCGGGTCACGAACGGGCCAGATCTGCTATATGAACTGGCAACAGCCCGGACCGGACACCAAGGTGATCCACCTCGATATCGATCCGGAAGAGCCTGGCAGAAACTTCCGCACCGACATTACCCTGATTGGCGATGTGCGCGAAACCCTGCGTGATTTGATCGCACATCCGGCAACGGATCGGCCCGGTGCCGCGGTCAGGCAGATCAGCGCCTACGCACGGCGCAAGGAAGACTGGCACACGGAATTCCGCGCTGCCGCTTTTGGCAATGCAACGCCGGTGCGCCCGGAAAGGGTGCTGGCCGAGATTTCCAGCCGAATGAACGCGGATACCATCATCGTCAACGATGCGAGTTACTCCTCGGGCTGGACATTCAGCCATGTCGACAATGTCGCCATAGGGGCCGATATCCTGTCACCTCGCGGCACGGGCGGTATCGGTTGGTCGGTGCCCGCGGCATTGGGTGCCAAGTTGGCAAGACCCGATTCCAAGGTGATCTGCATCACCGGCGACGGTGCCTTCGGTTACGTCATGGCGGAACTGGAAACGGCCGCCCGATGCGCAATACCGATCGTCGTCGTCGTTCTGAACAACGCGACGCTCGGCTTCCAACGCCACTTCGAAAACAAGCTGTTTGGCAGCTATGGCGAGTGTGACCTGACTGATATCGACCATGCGAAACTGGCCCAGGCGCTGAATTGCGACGGCGCGCGCGTGACCGACCCCGAGGCATTTGCGGCGGCACTTGAGCACGGACTGAAATCGGAACGCCTCTATCTGATTGACGTCGTGATCGACGACAACGCCATGGCACCGATCATCGGCCTTGATGCACCCACGGACGCGGCAGAAACCCACTAGGGCTTCATTTCTGATCCCGATCTGAAAGAAAGGATATCGCGATGTTGGAAATAAGGCGGATCGACCCGTTATCCGACGATGGCACGAACCTGTTTCAGCGGCTGTCGCAGGAACAGATCGACCGGTACGGGCGCGACGGGGGCCGCAAGCTGGTTGATCTTGCACGTGAGGATGTGCTGTTCATGGCTGCCTATCTGGATGGCGTTCCCGTCGCCTGCGGTGCGGTTGTGCCGTTCGACAAAAGCGTGGGCGAGCTGAGCCGCATTTTCGTAGACCCATCGGCGCGGAAAAACGGTGTCGGAACGGCGGTCATGGGTGCTTTGGAAGAGGCAATTCATGGGCGCTATTCCCGTCTTGTTCTGGAAACGGGGACGGAGCAGCCCGAATCCATGCACCTCTATGAGAAATGTGGCTACACACCGATCACATGCTGGGGGGAAAGCGCTAACAACTCCAAAAGCCGCTGCTACGAAAAACAACTTTCAGCCGGCCCAAAAGGGACGCCCGATGCCTGATCAGGTTTCGTCGCCGAGGTATATCTTGACGACTGCTTCGCGGGCAATCTCCGTGACGTCGTTCAGCATAAGGCTGATGTGGCGGGACATCAGGGAAACGGCTGCATCCACATTCTTTGCTTTGATTTCCGAGATGATCTGCCCATGCTCGACATTGGTGACCATGTTGCAATCCTCACGCCCCAACGCGACCAGACGCAGAAAGCGAATGCGCGAGTTGAGGTCGCGCAGCATTCGCAGTGCCTCGCTGTTGCGCGATCCTTCGGCGATCCACTCGTGGAATTTCTCGTCCTCGTCCACAATCGCTTTGATCGACATCGATCCCCGATTTTCCTGGAACCTGCGCCAATGATCTTCGAGCGTCCGGATATCGTCTTTGGTTGCGCGTTCGCAAAACAGCCGCACGGACAGCACTTCGATTGCGCCGCGCATTTCAAAGAGCGACCGGATTGTGTCGATATCTATGGACGGGCGAAAAAAACCCTTGTTCGGAACAAGCCTAAGCAGGCCCTCGCTGACCAGTCGGTGCAGGGCGGCACGCACGGGCGTCCGGCTGACGTTCAATTCGGCCGCGAGATGAACTTCATTCACCCGGTCACCGGGGCGCAGTTCGTAGTTGATCGCCTTTTCGCGCAGCAATTCATAGACGCGCTCACCGGTATCGGCCGCGCGCGGTTTCGGCGTCATTTCGTCCGGCAGGATAGGTTGTTCTTTCGCCATTTCTCGCGCCGTTCCGTTCGGTCTTGTAAACGCACCCTATGACGCGGATTGCGTCAAACTGTCAATGAATAAGCCAAGTGCATGGCCTAGCCTACCTAGAATCTTAACTGTATACACCTGATGATGCAACGATGCCTTTAGTATTGATTTTTGAACTGTATGCGATCAGGATCGCCGGAACGATGGACGAGCCACGCGGTGGGAGGCGCGCAAGTCAGGTTAATGATCAGTCCCGACGTGCGACCGTCGCCCTCGCCAGGTGCCTGACGCGTAGGTTGGGCACCGTGACGGTCGAGACCCTTGGGTGGCTCATCAAAGAAGTTCACAAGCCGGAATAATCATAAAAGGGATGGAGAAGATGTTGGGAAGAAACACAATGCTGGCGGCAGCGCTGGCGCTCGTTGCCGCGCCTGTCGCGGCGCAACAGGGTGACGTGGTTCCGGAGGTTCACTTTCTGAGCTGGCCAGCTGCAACCTATTCGCACTTTGCCGAAACCGGAAACTACATCGCCGAGGAATGGGAAAAGCTTGGTCTGATCGTGAACATGGATCAGCAGGCGTTTCCCAATCCCATGCTGAAAATGTGGTTCACCGACCACGAATTTGATGTCGTATTGTCAAGCTTGTCCGGCGCGCCCTATCGGCTTGAGCCGGATTTCTTTACCAATGCCCAATTCAATTCTGCCAATGCGTCGCCCGGTGGCTGGAACGTCGGCGAATATTCCAATCCGGAATTTGACAAGCTTGGCGCCGAGCAACTGGGCATGTTCGACAACGAAGAGCGTCGCAAAGTCATTTATGAATTGCAGCGCATGATCGTCGAGGATCAGCCCGAAGCGGTGCTGTCATCGTTGATACAGGTTTTCGCCATCAACAAGAACAACATGGAATTCGACGGATACCAGGAAGATCCGCAGGGTGTGCGCGCCAACGCCAATCAGGTCCGGATGAAATCCAAGCGCGAGCAGAACCTGATCAGGATTGGCTGGACGCTGGAATACAGCGTGCTGAACCCGCTCGCCGCGCGCACAATCGAGGAAACCGAGGTTGCGGCTCTGCTCTATGACCGCCTGCTGTGGATCGGTTCGGACGGATCGCTCAAATTGCGCCTTGCCGAAGAAATACAATCTGTCACCGAAACCGAACTTCTGATCAAGATCCGTTCGGGCCACACGTTTTCTGATGGCGAACCCGTCACCGCCGATGATGTCAAATTTTCGTTCGACTACATGAAGCAATGGGAAGCGCCCTATTTCGTCCAGCATCTGGCGTATGTTGAAAACGTCGAAGTTGTCGATCCCTTGACCGTACGCATTACGCTGACAGAGCCCTATGCGCCCTTTGTCATGAACACGTTGGGGCAGATGTACGTCCTCCCGCAGCATGTGTGGGGCACGTTGGTTGACGATCTGGGCATTGAAACGCCGCAGCAATTTGCCAACGACAACCCCATCGGCAGCGGTCCTTACACGGTGAAGTACCGCCGCGAAGGCAGCGAGCTCTACCTGGAGCGCCGGGCCGACCATTTTGAACCAGCGCTGGCGGATCTGCTGTATATTGTGTTCGGTTCCGCGGAAATCGTCGCGCAGTCGCTCAAGACCGGCTCGATCGACGTGTCTTTCCAACCCGTTCCACCTGCCGGAATCGAGGAGTTCCGCGCTCATCCGGACCTTGAGATCATCACCGCTCAATCCAACGGCAACATGTCCCTGCGCTACAAGACGACCGGCCCGGTCTTTGCCAACGCAGATTTGCGGCGCGCGCTCTATCATGCGATTCCCTATGAAAGGATCATTGAAGAGATCCTTGCCGGAAACGCGGTCCTGACGGCGACACCGATCACGCCGGTCAATGCCTACTGGCACAATGCGGACCTGCCAAAGCCCGCCTTCAATCCGGAAAAAGCGCGCGAGATGCTGGAGCAGGCGGGCTTTACCTGGGACGACGACGGCCGCCTGCATTTCCCGGCGGAGTAAGCCTGGATTCAGGTCAGCAGCAGGAACGGAGCTCGCGGCGAATGCTCAAAGCGCACAATCTCGTAAAGCATTATCCGGTCGTGACCGGGCTCCGTTCCATCTTTTCTGCCAATCGCGGCGATCTGGTTCATGCCGTTGATGGTATCGATCTGGAGGTCCAGGCCGGAGAGGTCCTGGGCATCGCAGGGGAAAGCGGTTGTGGAAAGTCTACGACCGGCAAACTGCTGGTTGGGCTGGAGAGCCCGACCGCCGGCACCATGACGCTTGATGGCAAGGACCTGACACGGCTTCACAAGGAAGACCGCAAGGCATTCTACCGGAATGTCCAGATGGTGTTTCAGGACCCTTACGGTTCTATCAATCCGAGTCTCGACGTATTCTCCGTCATTTCCCGCCCGCTGGTCTATCAGGGTGTACGCTCGCCCGATGAACTGCGCCAAAAGGTGCTTGCTGCGATGGCGCTCGTCGGGCTGTGGCCTGCCGAAGTCTACCTGGGAAAACACCCGCACCTCTTGAGTGGCGGTCAGCGCCAGCGTCTGTGCATCGCGCGGGCGATCATACTTGAACCGGGCTTTCTGGTCGCGGATGAGCCGATTTCCATGCTCGACGTTTCGATCAAATGGGACATCATACGCCTGTTGCGCGGACTCGTCGCCGACCGCAGCCTGGCCATGGTATACATTACCCATGACCTCGCCAGTGTGCCGACAATCTGCCACAGGCTTGCGATCATGTATCTGGGCCGGATCGTGGAAATCGGGCCAACGGAAACTCTGTTGCATTCCCCCGCGCACCCTTACACGCATGCGCTGGTCTCGGCGATCCCATCGGCCGACCCGCAACGAAAGCGATCCGCGGTGCAGATCAAGGGTGGCGTACATGATGCGGTGCATCTGCCCAAAGGTTGCCGCTTTGCCGACCGCTGTCCCATCGCGGGCCAGATCTGCCGGGACGTAGACCCCCAATTGACCGCTCGCGGAGATCATTCGGTCGCCTGCCACAAGCCGGACGAGATATCAGACGTCCGGGCAGATACCGAAAGCGCGGAAGCCATCCTATGAAAGAGTACATCTTTCGCCGAACGTTGCACATGATCATCACGCTCTTCGCGATGGTCACCATAATGTTCTTTCTGTTCCGACTGTTGCCGGGCGACCCGACGATGACCGTCATCAGCTCAGCCATGTACCCAAAGGCGCAGGAAGCGATGCGCGTGCAATTCGGTCTGGATAAGCCGCTCCTGCATCAATACATGATCTACCTGAAAAATCTCGCAACGTTCGATTTCGGCTTTTCCTTTCACAGTTCGCGCAGCGTGTCCGAATTGTTGGGCGGGCGGATCGTCAACACGCTGGTTCTGGTGCTGCCCTCGATGATCCTTGCATATGGGTTGGGTGCATTGTTCGGAGCTCTGATGGGCTGGTATCGCGGTAGCGCGTTCGAAGCGGTTCTGGTCCTTTTGGCGACGCTGTTGCAGGCGGCGCCGGTGTTCTGGATCGGTATGATGGCCATTCTCGTGTTCTCGCTCAATCTTGGCTGGTTCCCGACGGGGCATCTGGTGACGCCGGGCATGTTCATCGACCAGGATCTGCGCATGTATCTGTCCGCCGATTTCCTGCACCATCTTGCCCTGCCATTTATTGTGCATACGGCTTATCAGATCTGTTTCCCGTTGTTACTCATGCGCTCCAGTATGCTCAGCACCGTGGGAGAGGATTTCATCGAATTCGCGCGGATCAAGGGTTTGCGGGAACGTCGCATCCTGTTTCGCCATGCGGCGAGAAACTCGCTGTTGCCTGTGGCCACGACCATTCCGATGATCCTTGGCTGGGCGCTGGCCGGTTCCGTCGTTATCGAAACCGTATTCTCGTGGCCGGGACTGGGGCTGATGATGATCGAAGGCGTGCAACGCTCCGACTTTCCGGTGGTGCAGGCGGCGTTTTTCCTGATTGCTGTCCTAACCATCCTCGGCACGTTTGCTGCCGACCTGCTCTATGGCGTTCTCGATCCGAGGATCGTCTATGATTGACTTGTCAACATCTGAAGGGCCTGTGCCGCAATGAAGTGGCTCATGCACTTTGTTCGGGCTGTCCACGAATCCCGCGCCGGACGTATCAGTTTCTATATTGTCGTGGCCTGTATCGTGCTGGCCTTTATCGGTCCCTGGATCGCCCCTTACGGCCCGTTCGAACGTGTATATGATCCGGTCACGGAAAGGCTGATCCGTCTCAGCCCCCCGACGCGGGACCACTGGCTGGGAACGACCACCCTGGGTCGGGATATTTTCAGTCAACTGCTCTGGGGGTTCCGGTCTGCGATTGTCGTCGGCTTTGCCACGGCCTTTGGCGTCGTTGCGATCGGCGTGAATGTCGGCCTGATATCGGGCTATATGGGCGGGCGTGTGGACACCGTGATGATGCGCCTTACCGACATCTTTCTCGGCTTGCCCTTCCTTCCGTTTATCATCGTGATTCTGGCGATCACCGGACGCAGCACCACCACGATTATCATTGCGATGACCCTGATCATGTGGCGATCCGCGGCGCGCGTCGTGCGCGCGCAGGTGCTGTCGATCAAGCAACAGTCCTTTGTCGCCGCCGCCCGCACAACGGGCGGGGGTGATCTGAGTATCATCTACCGCGAAATCGCCCCCAACATCATGCCCATCGCACTGGTCAACGTTGCGTTCTCCCTCGCGTGGGCAATCATCACCGAGGCCAGCATCGGGTTTCTGGGCTATGGGGACGCCAAGGCGATCAGTTGGGGCACGATCATCCACGACGCCTATGCTTCCCAGATGATGTATCAGGCGCCCTGGTGGGTGGTGCCGCCCGGCATTGCCATCATGGTGCTGGTCTCAGCCGTCTATTTTCTCGGTCGTGCGTATGAGCACGTCGTCAATCCGCGATTGGCAGGACAATGACAGGCAATCAGAATAATCGGGACGCAGACGAGGCGGATGATTCTGCTCTGGTCGACATCACGGACCTCTCCATCAGATTTCGCACCAAGCGTGGTATGGCGAATGCGCTGGAGTCCGTTTCTCTTGCCGTTCCGCGCAAGGCCAGCATGGGTTTGGTCGGTGAATCTGGCTGCGGCAAGAGCACCCTGATGAAGGCGGTTATCGGTGTTCTGAGCGAAAATGCCGAAGTGACGAGTGGATCGGTGATGTACAATGGTACCGACCTCATGCGGGCCGATGCGGAAGCGTTGCGGTCGATCCGCTGGTCCGAGATATCGATGATCACGCAGAGCGCACTGAACTCCTTGAACCCGGTGATGACAGTGGGCGATCAAATTATCGAGGCGATTCAGGCCCATCGCCACATGTCCAAGGCTGACCTGAACAATCTGGTGGTCAAAATGCTGACTCTGGTGGGAGTCGACCCGCGCCGGATGCATGATTATCCGCATCAGTTTTCAGGTGGGATGCGTCAACGGGCTATCATCGCCATGTCGCTGGTGCTGAACCCTGAACTGGTCCTGGCGGATGAACCGACCACATCGCTGGACATGATCGTACAGGATCAGATTTTCCGCAGCATCAGGGATCTACAAGTGCAACTTGGCTTTTCGATGCTGCTTGTCACGCACGACCTTGCGGTGGTGATCGAGAATTGCAGCCGCATTGCGGTCATGTACGCGGGCCAGATCGTCGAGGAAGGCAGCGTGGCCAGTGTCGTCGGCGCCCCGTTTCACCCCTATACGCTTGGCCTGAAGAATTCACTGCCCAGCATCGAGAGGATGCATGAGCCGATCGCCATTCCCGGTGCGCCGCCCGATCCGATCGCGATGCCGCCCGGATGCCGATTTGCCCCACGCTGTCCGTTTGCAATCCCGCGCTGCCGAGAGCAGCGGCCCAACCTTGAACAGATGGGGGATGGTCACGCCTCGGCTTGTCACCGAAACGCCGATATGCCCGGCCTGCGGATGGAAGCCGCAGAGTTTTCCACATGGGCGCGCGCGTCCGAAACAAATCACGCGTCACAGGAGAGCATCTCATGAAACACTATTTTGCCTATGGCACCCTGCTCAGCACCAAGGCAATGCAGGATTTCGCCCCCTCGGCGCAACCGGTCGGGGTGATGCGGCTGGACGGCTTTGAACTGGGCTTTGCCGAAACCAAGAAACCGGGAACCGGCGGATGTTGGTTGCAGCCAACACCCGGCGGCACCGTCTACGGCGTCCAGTTCGAGGTCAGTGACGAAGACCTGGCCCGGATGGACGCGGCCAGCGGTGTGCCCGAAGGGCTGTGGGTGCATTGTCCGATCACAGTGCGGGACGAACACGACAACTCTGTTGAAACCATGACCTATACCATCCCCGGGTCTCCGGGCCCATTTCGGCCGAGCAAGGACTATGTCGGAAAGATCAAACTAGGTCTTGCGACCGTCAAGCTGCCGGCGGACTATGTAACGCGGGTGGACAGCAGGCTTGACGCCATCGTGTAGGAGCCCTCTTCCAATGCCGGATCCGACGACGCGGCGAACACTGCAACAAACCGCCCACCATCAGCGGCGCCATCAGCAGGTTCACCCCCATCGAGAACACCCTGACGTGCCAGCATCACAACTGTTGGCTCGCGTCTTGCACCAATTCTCTTATCTTCATCCGTTGGATCTTGCCCGAAGGGCCCTTTGGCAGCTCTTCCAGGAAGTAGATCTGATCCGGGCATTTGAACTTTCCAAGCCGCTCTTCACAAATTCTCAGCAGTTCAAGCGTTGATAGATCCGAGCCTTCGCGGACTTTCACAGCGGCTTCGACACGCTCGCCGTAGCTTGGGCAGGGGCAGGAAAACGCAGCCGCTTCTATGATATCGGGATGCGAGTAGAGCGCTTCGTCAATTTCGCGAGGCGCGATGTTTTCTCCGCCCTTGATAATCAGTTCCTTCAGGCGCCCGGTGACAAAGAAATACCCATCCTTGTCCTGGCGCCCGAGATCGCCGGTGCGCAGCCAGCCATCCGAAGTGAACGTGTCGCGCGTGGCATCCGGGTTCTTGAGGTATTCCAGCATGATGTTGGCACCGCGAATTGCAATTTCGCCCTCCTGGCCAGCCGGCAGCTGATCGAATTCCGGCGATAGAATGCAGGCTTCATTGCCATATGCGATGCCGGATGACCCGATCTTGCGCCTGCCGGGCGGCAAGGGGTTCGACAGGATCTGTGCCGCAGTTTCGGTCAGTCCCATGGTTTCGATGATCGGCACACCAAAGCGGGTTTCAAAGGCTGATTGCACGTCCGGCGACAATGCGGACGACGCTGAACGTCCAAACCGCAGCCGGTCTTTCGTCGCCTCATCCGGCTCCGATGGTGCCGCCAACAGATGGGAGATGATCGTCGGCACCACGGAAAACCAGGTTGCCTTGCAGTCACCGAGGTTGCTCCAGAAAGTGCGCGCGGAAAACCTGGCACTCATCGCCAACGATCCGCCCGACACCAGCGCACCCATCACCGTGACGCACAGGCCGTTGATGTGGAAAATTGGCAGAACACATAACCCACGGTCCCCCGGCGTAAGCGCATGTGCGACGGCAGTGGTCCAGCCGCCCGCGAGCAAGCTGGCTTGGGTGTGCACCACACCCTTGGGCCTCCCCGTGGTACCCGATGTATACATGAGCAGCGCGTGATCACCGGCCACGACCGAATGCAGTGCTGTGTCGGCGTTGCGGGCCTGGGCGTGCAGGCGCTCGATCCGACCGCCAGAGGCATCTGCAAACAGACTTAACTGCGTCTCATCAACAAAGGCAAAACGCGCATCGCTGTGCTCCAGCGCATAGGCAATTGCGTCCTTGCCCGCTGCCAGGTTGATCAACGTGGCGCGAAAGCCGCCGTAGAGCACGCCGAACAGACACTCGACCGCGTCATGCCCGTTGGGCATCATGATCGCCACGCTTTCGCCATGGCGAATGCCACGGGCCGTCAGCGCGCCTGCGATGCCTGCGGCGGTATCGCGCAATTCGGCCCATTCGATGCTGCCCTCGCCTTCGGTAAAGACAAAGGCCGTGCCACCATCCTCGGCCCGTTTGTCAATCCAGTCGCGTAGCGTACCCTGAGGTGGTGTGTCTGCGGAAAATGTCATTCTCCTGCGTCTTTCCAATAGCTCGCAAAAATGTCCTCAATCCTTGGCTCATTGGCCGGAATCTCGCGGATAATCTTGGTTGTCTGCATGAAGTGCCGCCAGTGCAGGTTGTCGTCTATTGAATTTCCGCCCCAGCTGCCGCAGCCCATGGAAAGCGAAAATGGCATACCGTTGTTGAATGCGCCGCCGGTCGCAAAGCAATGCGCCTGATTGACGATAACCCGACAGGTCGGGATCGCATGCCCCAACTGCAGGGCACGGCCTTCGTCAGAGCTGTGCAGACCAATCGAATGCCCTGCCCCCATATGATCCAGAATACGCGACGCAATGCCCTGGGCATCGTCGAAATCACGCGCCCGGTAGAGCGCCGCCACCCGGCTCAGTTTCTCGCCCGACAGAGGATGATCCGGGCCAATCCCATCCGTTTCAACGGCTAGAAAGCGGGTATCGTCCGGCACCTTGCCGGTCATGTCCAACGCCTCCAGCATCGGCGCGGCGTCCTGCGCGATCACCGCGCGATTCAGATGCCCATCCGGCCACAGCTTGGCAATAATCCCCTGCGCTTCCGAGGCAGGCACCAACGCACCACCTTCATTGGCCAAGGCCGCCACGAAACTGTCATAGACGGCATCAACGACAACGATTTCATTCTCGGATGAGCAGGACGTGGCATTGTCAAAGGTCTTGGAGGCCGCGATCTTGGCCGCTGCAGCCGCCAGATCGGCAGTTTCATCGACGATGACCGTAACGTTGCCTGCACCCACGGCCACCGCAGGCGTACCGCTGGAATAGGCGCGGCGGACGTTGTCCTGAGACCCGGTTACAACCAGCAAATCCGCCGATTCAAGCATGCGCTGTGTTTTGGCCTTCGATCCGGGAGCGGGTACCATCTGCACCAGATCGTGATCCAATCCGATCTTGTCAAACTCGGCATAGACGTATTCAAGCAGCAATTCGCAGGACGGGATGCCCTTGGGTGACGGTGACAGAACAATCGCATTGCCGCATTTGACAGCATTGATGATGTTGTTGGCCGGCGTCGCCGCCGGGTTGGTCGAGGGCACCACGGCCCCGATGACCCCGATCGGTCGCGCAATCTTGGTGATACCGGTCGCGGGATCATCGCTGATCACACCACAGGTCCTGACCGTGGCGATGTCGCGCATCAACCCCAGCGTCTTACGGTGGTTCTTTGTGATCTTGTCGGGCACGTTGCCCAGCCCTGTGGTTTTAACTGCAAGTTCCGCCAGTGCACGGTTGCGGGCGGGCTCCATTATGGCCCAGCCGACGGCTTGGGCCGCGCGGTCATAGCGTTCCTGCGTGGCACCCGCCTCATAAGCCTTTTGGGCGGAACGGGCGCGGGCCATAACCTGATCAACAATTGCAAGATCATCCTGGGCGTTCATCGGTAGTGTCCTGTTCGGTTACAAGAAAGGGCGCGGTCCGCCCTTTCTGTCGGTTCAATTGTGCGGCGAGATCAAAGACCTGCCAGCAGCGCTTTCAGCGTCTCTTCGCGCGCAGTCCACATCGCCTTGACTTCGTCACGGGTCATGATGTGCATCGGGGATCCGCCAGCCTGCATCTTGCCGACCACCTTGGTGCTCGCAAACATTTCCGGCACGACGGCGGCCAGCTTATCGATGACTTCGGGCGGCGTGCCCTTGGGCACCATGATGCCGCGGAAGTTCACCGATGTATCGTCTACGTCCAGCCCCTGCTCCAGCATCGTCGGCACATCCGGCAGAAAATCGGATCGTTCCAGATCGGCCACGCCGAGGATTTTCACGTTTCCGGCTTCACGCGCCCGAAAGGCATCGGACAGGTTGTTGACGCCACCCAGGACCTCACCGGCAATAACGGATTTCATCGCCGCAGCCCCGCCACCCTTGGTAGGGATATAGGCCATTTTCACGCCGGCTGCCTTTTCGATCTGCAAGGCCGCAATGTGATGCCCCACAAACAGGCCCGCGCCGGAGAATGTCAGCTTGCCGGGGTTCTCCTTGGCATAAGCCACGACATCCGCCATCGAGTTCATCGGGCTGTCAGCGGCCACGATAAACACTGCCGGGTCCGCGCCCCAGTTGGCGATTGGTTCAAAGCTGTCGGCAGAGTATTCCACGCCGCCTTTGATCGACTGGGCGATAAAATGTGGGATGTTGTAAGCCGCCAGAGTGTAGCCGTCGGCTTCGGCCTGCGTTGCAAACCAGTTCCAACCGACGCGTCCTCCGGCGCCGGGCTTGTTGATGATTGCGATGGGCATGCCGAGCGCATCTTCGTTGCCCGCCGTCATCGTCACGATACGGGCCTGAAAATCAGTGGCCCCACCCGCGCCGTAGCTGACCATCATCATCACCGGGCGATCCGGATAATCCTGCGCTTGCGCGTTACCCACTAACGCCATCGCGGCCAATGCGGCCCCTGCGACTATACTCTTCATAGTTGTTTCCTCCCGTGGAACTTTGTTTGTTGTTGGATTTAGAACAGTATTTCGTGCGGCGTGTAGACCTTCAGAAGCAAGGCAAAGACGCCGTACATCACGGTCACAAAACAGGCGGTGATGATCGCCCGCTTGATCCAGCTTTTTGCCTGATTGTGCGGTGCCGGATCATAAAGCGACAGCAGGATGAAGAACCCGATCGCCGTGGCCGTGTAGAAGCCCAGACCTTTTGCCGCCCAGAAGATGTAGATCAACGAGACAGCCAGCCCCGGCGCCAGGTTGATGGCCATTGTTCGTGTCACACCGCTGCCGATCTTGGACCAGCCCAGCAACGCTTTGACAAACGTCCAGCCCGCCAGCACGACAAACGCGGTTGAGATCAGCCTTGGAAACAGGAACGCTTCGCTTGGTTGCTGAGTGTAGCTGACCCAAGCAATCCAGCAGCCAACGGCAAACACGATGCCTGACGGAATGATATGCTGTGTGCGGCTCATACCAGCGTCTCCTCATTCGGGGTATTGGTGATCCGGTGCTGGCGCAATTCCATCACGACCGAATAGATGATCGACGCAATGACCCCCGCGATCAGGATGATGTTCAACGCACCGCCAACGAAATAGCTGCCCATACCGCCCGTGGCATTGGCGATCATGCTGCCCTGGATAAAGTTTGCCTCTGCAATAGGCCCAAGGATCAGACCCAGGACAAGCGGCGCCGCGGAAAAGCCGAACCGTTCAAGAAAGAACATCATCACGCCCAGGCTGGCCATCACGTAGACATCCCCCATCGAGCTTTGGACCGAGTACGCCCCAAAGACCGACAGACCCAGCACTACTGCCGCCATCACCGATTGCGGCACCATCGCCACCTTGGCCGCGAGTCCGGCCACATAGAGACCAAAAATGCACATCAACACCTGCCCGATCAGCATCGAGTTGATAAAGGTCCAGGCCACATCGGGGTGATTGTCGAACAGGTCCGATCCAGGAAATATCCCGTGGATCAGCAACCCGCCCAGCAAGACCGCCGCGGTCGGGCTGCCGGGGATCGAAAGCGTCAGAAGCGGCACGAGGCTCGGTCCGACCATGGCATTGTTGGCCGACTCGGCCGCGATCACCCCCTCGGTATGACCGGTGCCGAACTTGTCACGCTCAGGTGAAAATTTCTTGGTCTGGTCATAGGCCACAAGCCCGGCAATTTGCCCACCGACTCCCGGGATCAGGCCGATAATCGAGCCAACAGCGGTGCCGATCGCCAAGGCGCGCTTGCGGCTCAACAACTCGCGCACGGCATCCATGATCGAGTGCTTTTTCACCGTGATCACTTCAACCCCGTCGCCCTGACGGCCCTTGGCAAACATCGTCAGAACTTGAGGGATGGCAAACAGGCCGATGAGCGCTGCAATGATGTTGATACCGCCGCCCAGGGAAGGGTGAAAGATAAATCGCTGCGCGCCCATGATATCGTCGAACCCAATGGTCGCCAACCACAGACCGATGCAACCCGACAGCAGCCCCTTGACCACCGACGCGCTATCCAGGGATCCGATGATCGTGACCCCGAGAATAGCCAGCCAGAACAGATGCGACGGCCCAAACGCCAATGCCCATTTTGCCAGGAGAGGTGTGAGGAAAATCAACAGCAATACACCAACGACGCCCCCGACTGCCGACGCAAGGAACGACAGTTGCAACGCTTTTGCGCCTTCGCCCTTCTTGGCCATGGTATGGCCATCCAGCGTGGTGGCAATATTTGCCGGGGCGCCGGGAATCTTCAGCAGAATCGCGCTTACAGCCCCCCCCGCCACAGTGGACGTGTAAGCCGCCCCCAGCAGGATCAGACCTTGCGTTGCCTCAAGGTGAAAGGTGAATGGGATCAGCAGCGCCACCGCCATGGTGGGACTGAGGCCCGGTGTTGCCCCCAGGATCAACCCGCCGATCGTACCGACCAGCAGCAAGGCAAAATTGACAGGCGTGAATACGTCACCGAAGTAAAAGATGAATTCCAACGCGCAACCCCTTCAGGAAAGCCCGACAGTTACCTGCCGATTGACAATTTAGGGTAAGACATGAAAATAGTAATGCAAATGTTTTCATAAGATTGATGATTATGGCATCTAAATGATTGATAAAAAAACCAGAAAAGCAGACATTATCGCTGTGGCAAAGGCCGCGCGTGTTTCGCCTTCCACCGTATCGCGCAGCTTCAATCACCCACAAATGGTCAATCCCGCGACTCGCAAAAAGATCACCCGGGCGGTTGAAAGGCTGGGTTACATCCGCAATCGAGCGGCGCAGACCATGCACGGACGGCGCAGCGGCACCATTGGCCTGATCGTGCCCACCATCAACCACACGATCTTTTCGCAAGTGATTCAGTCCTTCTCGGATGCGATCGACGCTGCGGGTTTCACACTGTTGATTACCTCACACGGTTATGACCTCGATCGTGAATACGCCATGCTGCGCAAATTGCTGGAACACCGGGTGGATGGCATTGCTCTGATCGGTTTTGAACATACCACGGCAAGCTTCAACATGATCGAACAGCAGGACATTCCGACCATTGCGATCTGGAACTACATGCAGGAGTCGACGATGTCCTGTGTTGGCGCTGACAATGTGCTGGCCGGGAGGCTCGCGGCCCAGCATCTGCTGTCGTTGGGCCATCGGAAAATCGGACTGGTTTTTCCATCTGTCTCAGGCAATGACCGCGCCGGGGACAGACAGTCAGGCGTTCTTGCGACCCTGGCTGAATCGGCCGTCACGGTGCCGGATTTCTGGCGCACGCAAACGCCATACAGCATCGCTCAGGCCAAGCAGGTCTGTATTGATCTGTTGGCGCTTGATCACCGTCCCACGGCACTCCTGTGCGGCAACGACGTCATCGCACAAGGTGCCGTGTTCGCGTCACAGCATATGGGTTTGAACGTGCCGGGTGACGTCTCGGTGATCGGCATTGGGGATTTCGTCGGCTCCGAAGACATGGAACCCGGCTTGACCACAATTCGTATCCCCGCCCAGAAAATCGGCAAAATCGCGGGCGATCAGTTAACCCAAGCGATCACCAGCGAAAACAATCAGGTCTTTCGCTACAGATGTGAATTGCAATGCGTGGTGCGCGGGACGACCGCTCGGCCCAACATGAATTGCTAGGGTGGGTATCATATGGCCGCTTCTACCGGTTCACACAGCAGATTTTCACCGCCACGAGTTGTGTCGCAAACTCTTGGGTTAAGGTTGGTCACCGTCAATGAAATGCGTGACCGCAGTTGATATACGATATGGCAACATGAACAGTTCCAAAGCCCGACGGCGCGCATCGACCCGAGACTGTTGAATTGTCGCTACCCACGGGACAGTCCCGCACAATCTGCAATTGCTACTTTGGAAACAGCAAAGTCACCTGGAACCGCGCGCCCCATCCGTCCGGGCCATCTTGGGGGCTCTTGGCCCAGTAGCGCGCGCCAAGGCTGAACTGCACCGGTTGCTTGCCGATCTTCACGACCTGGGCCACCGCGATGTTGATTGGCACCGACCACTCTTCCGTCTCCCAATTGTAGATACTTTCGGTGTTGATGGAAAAAGAAGTGGCCTTGGGCGTCGTGTAGGACAGGAAGGGCTGCAGGAAGGTCGCCGATAGCTTGCCATACTCGTCCTCGCCGCTGACCGACCAGAGATGGTTGCCGAGCGCGCCGATCGTCCAGGGACCCGACTGTTTCAGCGCCACGCCGGTAATGCCAAGCGCCCACTGGTCAGGCGCCAGATCGTCGCTGGCGGTCGGAAGTTGGATGACGGGTCCGACCCCCCAGACCAAGCCGCCCTTGGTCGGAGCCTTGGGTGAAAAGAAGAAACTCTGGGTGATGTTGCCGACGCCGGATTGCGAGCCCATTCCGGGAATCACCCCGTCCTGATCGATCAGCGGAATAATCGTACGCGAGATAACGTTCCAGTTTGGGCTGATCGAAATCGGAATGACCGGCTGGACATTGACGTAGCTTTGCTGCCCCTCGCCATCGGCCCCATAGCCGTTATTGTAGTTGTACTGAAATGGCACGCTGATCAGATCGGCCACCGGGTTGGACAGCTTCTTCGCCAGATCCGCGCCACCCCCTCCACTTTGAGCCGAAGCCAGGGACGCCGCGCAGAGAAGCCCGCAGACAAGGGCCGAGACTTTGAGCTGATTGAACAAGACGGGTATCCTTTTCTGGAATCAAGCCTTTAGGCACCACTCTACACAGAGTTTAGCACAGGCGACGATCAACGGGTAACGGCCTGGTGAGATACGCGTCAGCTGTGGCAACTCTGCCATTTTCGTGTCCACGGTCTGAGATGTCGCGCTGGCGCCCAGTGGGCAAATGGCCAAGGGCACAACAGTGAAACACAGCGCATGTATGGTATCAATGATCGGATACAATAGCCTTGTATTATCGCGGCGTGATCATCCTGCGCCCCTATCCAGCAGTATTGTCGCTCTACAGGCTGCGCGCTTCAACTCTGGAGGGGTGATGGCGTTGCGGACGGAACAAGAAAGGACGTCACGAGACGAGCAAATGCTCTTTGGCCACGCCATACCGGATGAAACACTCCGGCATTGCCCATACTATCGTTTGTAACGTCAGCCAACTTGGCCACCAGTCTGCCAGGCCACGACTGGACCTCGGCAACAGGAGCGGCGACAGAACGTTCAATATGGCGGTGAGTTGATCCAGACGATGCGGGCCACGTCTGTGCCGATGTTGCGGTAGCTGTGCGGCAGGGTGGACGAGAAATAGAATGAGGCACCCGCCCCAAGGAGGGATACCTTGCCGTCCACCGTCAATTCGATGAATCCATCGACAACGAAACCGACCTCCTCTCCCTGGTGGATCAACGCGCCGCTGGATCCGCCTCCGGGAGGGACAACATGGACATTGCCGTTCAACAAACGCCCCTTTGCCAGTGGGACAAGGCGTTGCAACACCGTGGGTTCTACATCGTCCTGACCACCTCCGACTTCTATCGTCGGACGCTCGCCATTCTGATAGACGACGACACCCATGTTTTCGGCTTCGCTGAACAGCGCCGCGACCGAGGCATTCAGCGATTCTGCGAGCCGCGCCAGCAGGTCGAGGCCGGGGGCCACCCTGCCCCGCTCTATCTTGGACAACATGCTTTCCGAGCATCCGACCCGGTCTGCCACTGCCTTGAGCGTCAGATTTTGCTTGCGTCGGGCATGGCGCAGCTTGTCCCCGACCGCGGCCCTCGTATCCCGCGTCGTGGTCTGACTCTCCGTCTGGTGACGTTCATTCATTGGGCAAGCATTCCTCAGCGCGATTTCTGATCAGCAATCTGCACTACCAGGATTGACTGATCAAGAAACTGTCATATGCTTCAAGTCAATTCAAGTTTTCGTTTCCATGATTACCACCCCGAAACTCAGGGAGAGTTAGAATGGCCATTACAAGAAGAATTTCTTTGCAAAAACACAAGCCTGCCCTTAGCCGCCGCGCGTTCCTCGCATCCGGTACGGCAATGGCCCTGC
This sequence comes from Sedimentitalea todarodis, assembly GCF_032595355.1. NCBI lineage: Bacteria > Pseudomonadati > Pseudomonadota > Alphaproteobacteria > Rhodobacterales > Paracoccaceae > Sedimentitalea > Sedimentitalea todarodis. Next base: position 104,326 of record NZ_JASMWN010000007.1, read on the forward strand.
TGCCCGCGATGACTCTCCGGGCGCAGGCGCAGGACATGACACCCGTTGACGGCGGCGTCTTGAAACTTGCCTTTTCTGCCGATCCGGCGGGCATGGATCCCGCGCTTGGTCCGTCCGGCATGTCCCATGTCGTCATCGAACAAATCTATTCGACATTGATGTCGCTCGACCCCGATGCACAGCCCTACCCCGATCTTGCTGAAGGCTATGAGGTCAGCGACGACGGTATGCAATATACCTTCACTTTGCGTCAGGGTGTAAAGTTCCACAATGGCGACGATCTGACGGCAGAGGACGTGAAGTACACCTTTGACCGTCTGCGCGCGCCAGACTCGGGCTATGCCTACGATTCACAGGTGGCCACGATCCAAGAGGTCACCGCCATCGATCCCTATACCGTGCGTTTTGATCTGAGCGCCCCAACGGGGCCGTTCCTGACCTACATGGCGTTCCCCGGTTCTTCCATCGTGCCCAAGAACCTGCTCGAAGCCGGCCACGACCTGAACGCACAACCCGTAGGCAGCGGGCCGTTCAAGTTCGTTTCGTATCAGCCACGCTCGATGATCACGTTCGAAAAGAACGGGGATTTCTACGAAGAAGGCAAACCGCATTTTGACGGACTCGAAATGCACCTGATTGCGGATGTGACCGCGCTGACAAATGCGGTCCTGTCGGGCACCGTCAACTTCTCCAATGAGATTCCACCGAAAGACTGGCAAACCGTTTCATCCACGCCCGGCATAACAGGGCAGACGCTCGAAGGTTCGCGGTTCTATTGGCTGCTGCCGAACCATGACCGGTCGCCGATGGACAACCCTCTGGTGCGACAGGCCATCGCCCATGCGATTGATCGTTCGGCCATTGTCGCGGGAACGTTCTTTGGCCAGGCAACACCGATCCTAGGCGGTGTGATTCCCGAATGGAACTGGGCCTATGCAGACCTTGAATACTTTGCCCCGCGCGGTGACGTTGAAAAGGCCAAGGCGCTGCTGGCCGAAGCGGGTCACCCGGATGGCTTTGAAACCTCACTCACCATGGCGTCGTCCTTCCCCGCGATGGTTTCGATGGCTCCGATTATTCAGGCGAACCTTGCCGCCGTCGGCATCAAGGTTTCTATCGATACGATGGAAATTCCACGCTACTGGGATGAAGTCTGGGCCCCGAGCAAGTTTGACATGACCGCCATGTACTGGGTCAGCCCCCTGGCCGACCCAGACGATTTCGTCTACAACAACTATCACAGTGGAACGGCACTCAACGTGCAGAAAAGCGGCGATGCCTCGATGGATGAGATCCTGGTCAAGGCCAAGAGCGGCACCACCCGAGACGAACGCAAGGCAGATTACCTCAAGCAGCAAGAGATGTCTCTGGAGCAGATGCCTATCGTGCCGCTGGTCAATGCGTGGTTGCTGATCGCACATACCGACAAGCTCAAGAACTACAAGCCGATGCGAAGCGGGTTCCTGAAGACCATCAAGGATGCCTGGCTCGAAACCTGAGCGTGAATCGTCGGGGATGTTCACATGACCCGTGGCATCCCCGCATCAAACGACGGTTGGAATACTCATGGGCAGACTGATCTCAACCCGCCTTGCGGCGTTCGTCATGACACTCTTCGCGGCCTCCATCGTGCTGTTCCTGACAATCAATATCCTGCCGGGCTCCGCCGCAAAATCGGCGTTGGGGATGGAGGCAACACCGCAGGCCATCGCCCGTTTCGAAGCGCAGCGCGGACTTGATCGCCCACTGGTCGTGCAATACGTCGAATGGCTCTCCAAGACGATCACCGGCGATTTCGGCACCAGCTTTCAAAACTCCGTACCAGTGGGACCAGAGCTGCTCAAACGTATTCCGGTGACACTGGAACTGGCAACACTTGCCTTCCTCATCGCCAATCTGGTCGCGATCCCCTTGGGAACGTTGGCGGCAGCACGTCACACCAGAGCCAGCGACAAGACGACGACATTCGCGGCGACTGTACTTGGTGCCGTCCCCAACTTCTGGCTGGCGACGCTTCTGATCATGGTGTTTTCGCTCAACCTGCGCTGGCTGCCACCGGGCGGGTTCACCTCCTTTGTTGACGATCCCGCTCAGAACCTTCGACAGATGATCATGCCAGCGCTGTCACTGGGCCTTGTCTCTTCGGCGTTGCTGATACGCATCATGCGTGCGTCCATGATCGAAGTGTTGTCGAGTGACTACATCCGTACCGCCCACGCCAAGGGCGCAAACGAAACCATCGTCATCCGCCGGCATGCCTTGCGCAACAGCCTTATCCCTTACATGAATGTCGCCGCCGTCGAATTCGGATTCCTGTTCGGTTCTGCCGTGGTGATCGAGGACATCTTCCGACTGCCCGGTGTCGGCTCGCTGGTGCTGGTCGGCATCATCAACCGCGATTTCCCGGTCCTGCTGGCGTCGGCACTCACAATCACCGTTTTCGTCCTGGTCGTGAACCTGATCGTCGATCTTGCCGTCGGCCTGCTGGACCCCCGGCGCGTCAAGGGGAGCCAGGCATGATCTCCGTATTGCGCGACTTTGACTGGCGACGCTGGCGACTGGTCCTTACCGGTGGAACGATCATCGGGCTCATTCTGATCTGCGCCATCTTTGCCCCGTGGATCGCGCCCTACTCGCCCTATGATCTGGATGTCGTCGCGATGTTGCAAAGCCCGTCTGGTGCCCACCTTCTTGGCACCGACGAACTGGGTCGCGACCTGCTGTCACGCACCATCCATGCCGCCCGCATCTCGATGGAGGTCGCGTTCATCGCCGCCAGTGTCGGGTTGATCTTCGGCACCCTGATCGGGGTCGCCGCAGCCTACTTCGGCGGTCTGGTCGATATGGTCTTGATGCGCTTCATGGAGCTTCTCTTTTCCTTCCCCGCGATCTTGCTGGCAGTGGTGCTCATGGCCAGCCTGGGCACCTCAATTCTGAATGCGATGATTGCCATCGGCATCGTGTTCATTCCCGGCTTCTCTCGTCTCGCACGCGCCGCGACCGAAGTGGTACTGCGAGAACAATACGTCGAAGCGGCCCGCGCCATCGGCATGGGCCACGGTCGCATCGTCTTTGTCGAAATCCTGCCCAATATCCTTGCCCCGCTGCTGGTTGAGGCGGCGGTGGCCTTTTCCTATGCGATCTTGCTGGAGTCGGCACTGTCGTTTCTGGGGTTGGGAGCACAGCCACCCGAACCGTCCTGGGGCAACATGCTCAACACAGGTCGGGGTTTCATGGGTCAGGCGCCGTGGCTCAGCATCGTTCCGGGGGCAGCGATCTTCTTCAGCGTGCTGGGGTTCAACCTGATCGGCGACGGGCTGCGCGATGTGCTCGATCCGTATATGAAGGAATGACATGACAGAGTCGCGCCAACATGCACTGCAAGACAGAATACCGACGTTACGTATTCGCGATCTGTCAATCGAATTCGCGCGGCGGCGTGGCGATGCCCTGAAAGTCGTCGATCGGGTGTCGATCGATATCTGGCCGCGTGAAATCGTCGGGATCATCGGAGAATCGGGCAGCGGCAAGACACTCACATCCCTGGCCACGCTGAGGATGTTGCCCAAACGCGCGGTGATCGCCAAGGGGACCATGCATCTGGGAGAGACTTCGCTGCATGATCGCAGCGAACGCGAGATGCGGGCCCTGCGTGGCGATCGGATTGCCCTGATCCCACAGGATGCAATGCAATCGCTCAACCCGACCATGCGTATCGGGCGGCAGGTGGGCGAACCCTTGGAACTGCACAGCGGCTATTCCGTGTCAAGTGCCTTGGAGGCGGCCGGAAAATTGCTGGGCTCCGTCCATATTCGCGAGCCAGAAAAGCGTGTGCTTGAGTACCCCCACCAGTATTCCGGCGGCATGCAGCAACGGGCAATGATCGCGATGGGATTGGCGCTGAACCCACAATTGATTATCGCGGATGAACCGACCACGGCGCTGGATGTCACGGTTCAGGCACAGGTTCTCAAACTCCTGCGTGAAATCAGAGACCAGAAAGGCGCGTCGATCCTGTTTATCACCCATGATCTTGGTGTCGTGGCTGAATTGTGTGACTGGGTCTACGTCATGCGGAACGGTGAGATCGTCGAAGATGGCGCCGTGCGCCAGATCTTCACCGCGCCAAGGGCCGAATACACCCGCATGTTGCTGGATGCGACGCCCAGCATTCACACGACGCCGGCGGTGGCGCGATGAGCGACGACATGATCAGCCTGACCGACGTCGGAAAGACTTTCGGACACACGCGCTTGTTCGGCGCAAGTACCGAGTTTGCCGCGGTGACTGATGTGTCTCTGTCGGTTGCCCGCGGCAAGACGCTGGGCATCGTCGGCGAATCAGGCTCGGGGAAATCGACGCTGTTGCGGATCATTCTCGGGCTGATCCCACCGACGAGCGGCAGCATTGTCATCGACGGTCAGGATATCGTCAACCTTCGCCGTCGCGACGAAAAGGCTTTTCGACGCAAGGTCCAGCCGATCTTTCAAAACCCTGCCTCATCCTTCAATCCGCGCCAGAGCATCGGCGCAATCCTCAAGGCGCCGTTGGAGGTGCACGGCATCGGCACGCGCCAAAGCCGACGTGACCGGGTCAGCGAAATGCTGGAACGGGTGGGGCTGCCCGCCGAATACGCTGCACGCCATCCGCATCAATTGTCCGGCGGCCAGAAACAGCGGGTCGCCATCGCCCGCGCCGTCATCCTGAAGCCTGCGGTCGTGCTGGCAGACGAACCAACATCCGCGCTTGATGTCTCGGTGCAGGCACAGGTGCTGGACCTGTTCCGCGAAACCCGCGAGGCGATGGGGCTGACGTCCATCTTCGTCAGTCACAATCTTGCGGTGATCCGGCAGGTCAGCGACACGGTCGCGGTCATGCGATTGGGACGCATTGTGGAGATGGGCAGCGTTGATGCCATCTTTGCCAACCCGCAACATGACTATACCCGCGCGCTGATCGACGCCGTACCCGATCCTGCGGCCATCATGGCCCAAGCCTGAAGGAGAACCATTTCATGATTGAACTCAACACTTTTTCCATTGCCGCCCGTTGCGATCGAACCGGCATGCTGGGCGTCGCCGTCTCAACCGCAGTTCCTGCAGTCGGTGCGATCTGTCCCTTTGTCAAAGCCGGTGTTGGCGCCATTGCGACGCAATCCTGGGTAAATCCTTATCTTGGCATCGACGGCTTGAAGCTGCTGGAAGACGGCAAGTCGGCGCAGGAAACCCTTGATTTGCTCATTGATGGCGATGCCGGTCGCGACGACCGCCAACTGGGCATCGTCGATGCGAAAGGCCGCGCCGCCGCCTACACCGGAGCATCCTGCGTTGATTGGGCTGGTCATGAAATCGGCGAAGGCTTCAGTGTACAGGGCAACATGCTGGTCGGTGCCGCAACCGTCGCCCAGATGGCCGGGGCCGCCGAGGCCAGCCGCACGCTCGACCTCCCCGAACGGCTGATGCTGGTCATGGAAGCGGGGCAGGCCGCCGGTGGAGACAAGCGCGGCAAGCAATCCGCGGCACTCAAGATCTTCAACATCGAGGAATACCCCTGGCTCGATTTGCGCGTGGATGAACACCGCAATCCTGTGGCAGAGCTGCGCCGCATTCTGGGAGTGGCCCGACATCAGCTCTTGCCGTTCGTGAATGGCATGCCCTCCCGCGAAAATCAGCTTGGTGGCCTTCCTTCCGACGTCACCGACATGCTGATGACGCCGCCGCGATTTCGCCCCGGCGGCAACGGCGGTTCCTGACCGGCAGATACGCCAGTCGCGCGCTGTTTACACCCGTCCTGCCCGAGACAACATCGCGTGCAGCAGCACATCGCATCCCGCTGACAAATCTTCCGGCGTTGCATATTCCGCCACGTTGTGGCTGATCCCATCCCGACACGGCACGAAGATCATCGTCGTCGGCACCCGAGCGGCAATATTCGACGCATCATGCAACGCACCACTGGCTATCTGCTGGTTGGAGTACCCCAGATCGTCCGCCGCGCCTTGCACCGCCGCGATGCAATCTGCATCGAACTTGCGTGGCGGTATTGCGACGCGACGCGAGGCCTCGGCCCTGCAATGATAGGAACGGGCGGTTTCATCGCACAGCGCGAAACACCGGCTTTCCAGACGTTTCAGCACCGCCTCGTCCGGATGACGGATGTCGACTACAAAGTCCAATGCGCCGACGATCGTGCTTGGCCCGTCGGTCTCGGGGATGAACCGACCGACACTGACCCGCGCTTCATCGCCTTCGGCGCGTCCCGCTTCGTTGATCCTGAGCAGCATCGCGGCCGCCGCCAACAGCGCGTCCTGTCGGCCATCCAGCGGCGTCGTGCCCGCATGGCCGTCCATGCCAGTCACCTTGACATCCAGCCAACACAGCCCCTGCACCGACGTCACGACTCCAACCTGCACCGCCGCCGCTTCAAGGATCGGTCCCTGCTCGATGTGCAATTCGAAAAACGAATCCAGCGGCAGGTCCTCGGGCCGTGTCGCGCCGCGCCAGCCGATCCGTTCGACCTCATCCGCAAAGCGCGCACCGTCTGATGCGCGAATGTCGTCCAAGACCGCATCGTCGATGGCACCAATGTACCAGTTTGAACCGAGCAAGCCCGGTGCGAAACGAACACCCTCCTCGTTCGTCCAGTTCACGACTGCCAAGGGAGCCTCGGTTTCCACACTGGCATCGTTGAGCGCTTCAACCACCTCAAGCGCGGCCAGCACGCCAGATATTCCGTCAAACCGTCCGCCATGGGGCTGTGTATCCAGGTGACTGCCCGCCGCCACAATCGAACGTTTCGGATCACGGCCGGGCCGAACCGCGAACATGTTGCCCGCCCGGTCGCTGTGCAGGGTCAGCCCCGCCGCACGGCACCACCCTGCAAACAGATCCCGCGCCTCCGCGTCCTCATCCGACAGGGACAAACGGCAACTCCCCGTTTCCCCGAGGGCACCAATGCGCGCAAGCTCCATATGACGTGCCCACAAACGTTCCGCGTTCACCTTGATGGCATTCTGACGGTTCATAACCCGCGCTCCTTACGGCCTGACACCAGTTGCGATACCATCACGGCCAGCACCAACGCACCCCCATAGAACAAATCCTGCACGAACGTACGAAAGCCCAGCACCGAGAGTCCGTTGATGCCCGTGACCAGGAAATAGACGGCGATGACCGAGCCCCAGGGGTTGAACCGTCCGGGTTTGATGCATGTCGCCCCAAGGAAAGCCGCCGCAAACGCGGGCAGCAGAAGGAACGTGCCGGAGCTAGGGTTCGCCGAGCCGGTCGTTCCGGTATAGAGGATACCGGCAATCGCGCCCATGATCCCCGACAGGACGAAGGCGGCCAGCCGCACGCGCCCGACAGCCACACCGGTCAGCCGGCCCACTTCACGGCCGCGTCCGGTGAAGAGCAATTGCTGGCCAAAAGCTGTATAGCTCAGCATGTACCAGATCAACACCGCCAGCAGCATGGCATAATAAAATGCGATGGGAATACCCCAGAACCGCTGGATAATGACCCATTCCATCAGCATCGGAGACACGCCCGAGATCGTCTGCGAATTGCCAATCCAAAGCGTAATGCCGTGCAGAAACGTCCCGACACCCAGCGTGACGATCAGCGAATGAACCCGAAAATACAGTGTGATCGCTCCGTTTATCAACCCGATCAGCGCACCCAGAGCCAATACCAGCGGAATCACCAGGACCAGCGGTACATCCAGCCTCGCGTCCAGGATGGCGGTCGTCATCGACACAAGGGTGAGAACCTGCGCGATAGACAGGTCGAAATCCCCCGCAGTCAACGGAATGATCAACCCTAGCGTCACGATCACCAGCACCGCCTCTGACCCGAAAATAGTCGAAAAGTTGGACCAGGTCAGAAACGTGTCAGGCCGCATAGCTCCAAACAGGGCGATAAACGCCAGCCACACGAACAACAATCCGAACCGTTCCAGCTGATATGTGAGATCACTCTGCCGCATGCGTCTGCGCCCCTTCATAGCAAGCCTGTGCGATGGATGCCTTGGTCACGTCGTCGCCTTTCAGCTCGGCCTTGATCCGGCCACGCTCAAACACCAGAACGCGGTGCGCGATGGTTTCGAGTTGTTCGAACTCCGACGTGGCACAGATCACGGCGCCGCCGCGCGCACAGGCTTCGGCCACCCGGTCATAGATTTCCTGTCGCGCGCCCACGTCTATGCCCTGGGTCGGCTCATCCAGCAGGACCAGTTGCGGTCCCAGTTGCAACCATTTTCCCAGCACCAGCTTTTGCTGGTTTCCTCCCGACAGCTCTGACGCGGCCTGTCCCGGGTTGTCGGCCTTGACGGTGAACCGTTTCATCAGCTCGGCCGTGGCACGGCGCAGTTTTTCGTGGTTCAACCACGCGCCGTGCCCCAGTATGGGCAACATGGCGTTCTCCGTCAGCGTGAGCTCGGGCGCGATACCCAAACGTTGACGATCCGCCGGAATGAAAGCGATCCGGGCGGCGATAGCATCCGCAGGGCGCAACTGTGTCAGGTCAAGCGAGCACCCATCCAGCATCAGATCTCCCGACACCGCCTGTACCGCACCCGACAGCAACATCGGAACTTCGTCGTGCCCCGAGCCGATCAGCCCTGTCAGCCCCAGTATTTCGCCTGGGCGCACCGACAGCGAGACATCCCGGAGGATTTTCCCGGACAACCGCGTAATCGTCGCGATGGGCCGCGATTCGGACAATGTCGAGACGCGCCGATCTACCGACACCGCGCGGCCAACGATGGCATGCACCAATGTTTCTCGATCCGTGCTTGCGGTGTAATAGGTTCCGATCGCCTTGCCATCGCGCAAAACGGTGGAACGATCGGTGACCTCAAGCACCTCGTCGATGTCGTGACTGACAAAGATGATCGCCACGCCGCTTTCCTTGAGCCGCCGCATGATCGCAAAAAGCTTGGCGACGTCCTCCTCCGGCAGGAAGGGGGTCGGCTCGTCCAACACCAGTACGCCGGGCGCGCCGTAGTGCCGGTGTTCGCGCACGCGGTCGGCGGCGCGCACGATGGCAAGCTGCGCGCGTTGAACCGGAGAAAGGTCAGCGACGATCTGATCCGGCATGAGATCGAGCTCATACTCAGCAAGCAGCACGCGGGCGCGCTCGGCTTCTGCCCGCCAGTTGATCCGCCAAGGGTTCAGCCGCTCGTGATCGCCCGCGATCAGGTTTTCCAGAACGCTCGCCTCGTACAGCAATCCAAGGTTCTGGTGCACGAATGCAAGGCCATGCGCCTCGCTGCGTCCCAACGGCATCGGGAGTGTGACGGGTCGTCCATCGATTTCAAGCGATCCGGCATCGGGCGCGTGAAAGCCCGAAAGAACCTTTATCAGTGTCGATTTGCCGGACCCATTGGTGCCCAGCAGCCCATGTACCTCACCAGGTTGGATCGAAAGGGCCACGTTGTTCAGCGCCTGGACCCCTCCGAACGTCTTGGTCACGCCCCGCAGCTCAAGGCGTGGAGCGTGAGCCGTCGTCACTCGTTCGTCATCCACAGATCGCGGTAGCCCTGCACATAGGCGTCGCCATAGCCCATCGCGGCATCTGCCGGGTTCCCGACCTCGGCGATGTTGTCCGCCGTGAAGACGCGCAGCGGTACCTTGCTGTCAGTGATCGGCTCCTGATCGCAGAGCAGCCGCATTTCGGCGTCCAGCATCGCATGGGCGATCCAGTCCAGATTCTCGCCAATGTCCATTTCGACCGTGCCGTCGCGGATCAGGTCCAGAACGAAAGGCGTGCCGTTGAATGTGGCGACCTTCACACTGTCACGCTTGCCCGCGATGGCGATGGCCGGTGTCACGAATGTGGACATGCTGTCGTAGATCGGAATTACATAATTGAGATCTGCGTTTGCCTGTAATTTTCCCTGCACCGTCGGCTGAATCTTGGTCGCCCAATCGACAATCGGGACATTTACGATTTCGTATTGGCAATCCGGACAATTCGCCCCGAACGCCTCGGTCAGGCCATCGGTCAGGCTGTCCGTCGATAACGCTTCGTTCGATACCAGGATCAGCGCATTCGTCTTGCCACCCGTCTGCGCGATGGTCCAGTCCGCCATAAGTTTGCCCGCCTGCTTGTAGTCGATGGCGGTGTTTGAATCCACGCCAGCAGGTGCGTCTATCTCGAGCCCGGTCAGGTGCGATGTCACGACCTTGACACCCTTTTCCTGTGCCGCCTTGACCTGTGGTTCGAAAAACCGCGGGTCTGCTCCTGCCAGCAGCGAGATCACATCGAACCCGTTGTTTGCGGCGTATTCCATACCTTGGATCCACTGTGTCGGGTTGCCCTGGTTCTCCCATTGCTCGTGTTTGAACCCCAACCCCTCGGCCAGCTGGCCCTTGTGATCGGCAATGACCTTGATAAAGGGAATGGCGCTGGAGGCGGGGATCGTCAGGATCGACTTGTCCGCCATGCAGGCCTTGGCGTCAAACGGCACGCCCGGTGCTACAAATTCGGGAATGCCGGAATAGGCGGCGATATTGGCCTGTGCATTGGCGATGCCATCCTGCGCCATGGCGGGCAGGCTCGTCGCCAGCAGCAGCGCCGGGATCATCGCGGCGTTCTTGAATGTCTGTGTCATTCTCTTGTTTCCCTCTCGTTGGTTCAGTTCTTACGTTTCTTCTGCATGCCCGCTCTTATCCGGCGGTGCGCAGTCTTTCGGTCGCCGCACGATCCACCTCGCATCCATTGTGGATCACGACGCCATATTTCTGTCGTGCGGCCTCATTGTCGATCAGCCCGTCCAGCACATCGTCCAGCACATCCAGAGGTTCCCGTTTCATCGGGTCGCCGTAGCCGCCGCCGCAGGGACCATAGGCCGTGATGCGATCGCCCTTGTTCAACTGGCGATAGGGTATCTTTGACGGCAAGGCCTCGATCTGCCCGTCGGCGCGTATCAGGTCGACGTTGGCGGGTGAGCCATCCGCGCCTCCGGCAAAGCCCCAGGGACTGAAACGCTGGCCATCGCCTTCGACGGACACCGCGCCATCCTGCAACAATTCGAACGACCGGATTGATCCGATGCCGCCCCGCCATTGGCCCGGTCCGGCGACATTCTCGCGTAGCTCGTAATTCAGCACGCGAAGCGGCAGGTGACTTTCGATGTCTTCAACCGGGTTGTTGCGGGTGTTGGCGTAAAGCGTATCGACCGCATCCATTCCGTCCTTGCCGTATCGCCCGCCGTAAGCGCCCTCCATGATCTCCATATGCACCCAGGGCCCCGCGCTTGTGGCCCCGGAAAACGCCATGACGCGCAGGTTACCGATGCCCGCGCTGATCTGTTGTGGCACCGCGGGCGCGATCGCCTTCATGACCGTATCTGCAACGGCATTGCCGGGACAGAATCGTGCGATCACGGGGGCCGGAAAGATCGGGTTGGCCAGGCACCCTTTGGGCGCAAAGATCGTGATGGGCCGTGTCAGGCCCGAGTTTTGCGGTATCGCCCCGAACTTGTCGCTGTCCAACAGGATCGAGCGAAGTGTCAGCCAGACGGCGCAATCCACGGTTCCGACCAAGGGCATGTTGATGGGCTTGTTCGGGGTCTGCGGTGCCGTGCCCGTCAGATCAACGTGTATATCCGAACCGGTGATCGTCAGCGTGACCGCGATCGGCAATTCCTTGAGCGCAGGATCGTCACTGTCGAGGTAACCGTCGATGTAGGTGATTGCATGGTACCTGCCGTCGGGGATTGCTGCGATGGCATCGCGCATCATCTTTTCGGAATAGTCCAGGAGATCTTCGTAGGCAGCCGTCACCGTGTCCAAACCATACTGACTCAACAGCACGGCATAGCGGTCGGCCCCGATCCGCGCGGCCGCGACCTGCGCTTCCATGTCACCGACGACCAGATCGGCAATGCGGATATTGCTGCGCAGGATCTGCCAGACCGGCTCGACCTTCTTTCCTTCGTCATAGACCCGCACGGCCTTGAATTGCAGACCTTCGGCATAGGCATCCACGGCATCCACGATCCCGCAGCTGCCGGGTGTCAACGCCCCGATGTCAAGATGATGCGCCGTTGTCACTGAAAATCCGGCCAATGTGCCCTCATGAAAGATCGGCACCACGAATCCCACGTCGGGTCCGTGCGACGCGCCCGCATAGGCATCGTTGTGCATGAACACATCGCCGGGTCGGATGGTGTCTCCGCGCCGGTCCAGCTCGCTCAGGATACCGTCGATATAGCCCGGGATCGGTCCCGACTGCAAAGGTGTGGACATGGTGCATTCGCACAATTGCCGCCCCTTGGCGTCGGTCAGCGCAGCCCCGAAATCCTCACTTTCGCGGATGATGCTGGAATAGCTCATCCGCATCAGTTTGTGGCCCATTTCAATGGCGATATTTTCGAGCGCACCGTGGATCACGGCAGCCAGAAACGGATCAACTCTGGTCTGCATCTTGGGCCTCCTCGCGGGTCATCAGGACGTTTGCGAACTTGTCCACCACATAGTTCCACCCGGGCGGAACCACGGTGGTGCTGTCGGTCTGAAGCAGGATCGCGGGGCCGGTCAGCGACTGCCCTGTCGGTAGCGATGCCCGGTCGAAATAGGGAGTCTGAAAGGTCTCGAGCGTATCGTTCACCCGGAACACGCACCTGCCCTGCCCGACAGGCTCGGCGCTGCCCGCTGCTGTTGCCAATGGCGGCGTGCCCAGCTTGTCCACTTCGCCCAGCCCACGGACCTTGACGGTCACGATCTCGATCGGACTCGCCTCGAAGGCGTGACCATACTCTGCGCGGTGGCGGTCATGGAAATCCTGCCAGACCTGTTCCAGAGCTGAATGGTCCAAAGGGCCATCGGGGAAGTCGATCTTCAGTTCATAGCCTTGCCCGACATAGCGCAGGTCGCCCTCGCGCAGCATCCGCCGCTTGGCATGGGGCACTCCATCTTGTTCAAAGATGTCGTTCAACTCTGTTTCCATGTCCTGAAAGAGACCAGTCAGTCGCGGATGATCCACGTTGCCCTTCACAGAGAAAGCAGTGCGTAATGCATGATACTCAAGGTCCGCCGTCAGCAACCCGAGTGCAGATGTGATGCCCGGATGCGGCGGGATCAGCACGCGGCGCACGCCCAGCATCCCCGCGACCTCTGCCGCATGCAGCGGGCCGGCCCCGCCGAAACCGCTCAGCGTGAATTCGCGTGGATCAATGCCCTTTTGCACCGTGCGCGAGCGGATCGCGTTGGCCATATTGGAGTTCAGGACCGTCAACGCCCCTTCTGCGGTCTCTTCCGGCGTGCGGCCCAGTTCACCGGCCAACTGCGTAATGACGCGCCGTGCCGCGCCCGTGTCCAGCGTCATGTCGCCACCCAGAAAATTCTGAGGCGCCAGCCGGCCCAGAACGAGATTGGCATCTGTCACGGTGGGCCGGTCGCCGCCCTGGCCATAGGCGGCAGGCCCCGGATCGGCGCCGGCGCTTTCGGGGCCGACACGAAACGCGCCACCACGGTCGACATAGGCAATCGAACCGCCTCCTGCCCCGATGGTGTGAATATCTATCATCGGCAACATGACCGGAAAGCCGGCAATCGATGCCGAGCGTGCATCGGCCTCTGTCAGACGGCCATCCAGCACAATGCCGATATCGGCACTCGTCCCGCCGATATCAAGGGTAATCAGACGATTAGCACCGATATGGCTGCCCACCCATGCCCCGCCGCGCACGCCCGCGACCAAACCCGACAACAGTGTAGAGGCCGGTTTTTCGGCAATCATCTTGGGCGTCGCTACGCCACCTGATGATGTCATCACATGTAGCTCACCTTTCAATCCCTGAAGGCTCAACTCATCCTGGAGTTGGGTGATGTAGCGACGCACCTTGGGGCCAATGAACGCCGACATTGCACCGGTCGTAAAGCGTTCGAACTCGCGAAACTGCGGGGCGACATCTGCGGACGTGGTCACAAAAACATCAGGCATTTCATTGCGCAAGATTTCTGCGGCACGGCGTTCATGCATCGGGTTCACGTAGGAGAACAGAAACCCTACAAGCACCGCTTCGACCCCTTCGGCGGCCAGCGTGCGCGCGGCCTTGCGCAGGGCATCTTCGTCGAGCGGGATCAACTCCTGACCCGCCGCGTCGAGCCGCCCGGCGACGGTATGACGGTAACGTCGCCTGATCAACGGACGGTTCTGCCATGGCAGATCTTGCATGATGGAGTAATGCTGGGGGCGCTGGTGGCGCCCGATGTGCAGAATATCGCGGAACCCTTCATTGGTAATCATGCCGGTAACCGCGCCGTCATGCTCGAGCATGGCGTTTGTGCCAACAGTCGTGCCATGAAACAGCGAATTGATATCGGATGCCCTGATGCCCGCCTTTTCGCAGATCGCCGTCAACCCGTTGACCACCCCGATTGCCGGGTTGGCCGGGGTAGAAGATGTCTTGTGGATCGTCAGCTCCTGCTTTTCCAGGTCAGCCAGGATCAGGTCGGTAAAGGTGCCGCCCACATCAACGCCCAATACGATCATCCCACCTGTCTCCTTGGTTGCCATCAAAAGATTGATCCATATGGATGTATATGGCAAGGAGTTTCTGCCACCGCCCATCACATCGACAAGGCCGCCCGAGGAAATGCCCAATGAATGAACAAGAAAAGCTTGACGCCATTTTCCAGTCTGACCTGCGATATCTCATGCTGGTCAGCTACATCGTCCTGGGCAACAACGCGGTGACCAACCGGTTTATCGAACGGACCTATCGGATGCCGGTACAGGCGTGGTCCGCATTGTTCGCAATCGTCATGTTCCCCGGTATCCGGGCCAAGGAAATCAGGCATCTGTTTCCCCGACCGCAGAACACGCTCAGCCGTGCGGTTGCCCTGTTGGAAGACCGTGACCTGATTGAACAGCAGGCATCGGCGGCCGATGGCCGCGAGAAAAGGCTCTTTGCGACAGCGACGGGCAAGGAACTGCTTGCGGAAATCCGCGCCGTGTCGGTCCGGCGTCAGGAGGAACTGTTCTCACCGTTGAATGATCAGGAACGCGAGACCTTTTTCCAGCTTGCCCGCAAGATCGCGGCAGGTCCGGGTTTGCTTCAGACCACGACGATGGAAACCGGGCAGCACACCGCAAAAGGGAACGAAAATGAACCTTCCTGACACGCCTTTCACAACCCTCGATTGGAACGCTATCCCGTCCGAAGAGTACCCCGGAACGACCGGAACGTCCCGATGGCGCAGCTTCTCTTCGGGTGACCTGCGGGTTCGCATGGTCGATTACGGGCCCGGATACCTCGCCGATCATTGGTGTGACCGCGGCCATGTCCTGCACGTGATTTCAGGAGAACTGGTCGTGGAACTGGCCGATGGCCGCGAGATCCCCATAAGCCAGGGCAGCAGTTTTTGCGTTTCCAATCACGGCGATGCAGCCCACCGCGTCCGTACGTCCCAAGGATGCAGCGTCTTTATCGTCGATTGAGGCTCGCAATGGTGCAAACGATCACTTCAAGGGTAAACACAGGCCTCATCGATCCCGGTTGTCCGCGCGAGAATATCGACACCTTGCTGATCCCAGAAATGCAGCAGGTCGATAAATACCCAGTTCTCCGCCAGTTTGCCTTCTTGCCGGCGATAGATGTCGATGACTCGGAAATCTCCGGGCTTGCCCGTCGCCGGCATGCCCATGAAGCCCCCCGTCGGCGTTGCGGAAAAGTTGGGCCAGCCAAAGAAGCCACCAAAATGCCCTTCGGCCAAACGACAGATGTGCCGGGTCCTTGACCGCTCGCCGAAACCCGCGCGGAACACGGCGGAGTGCTGCTTTGCGTAGCGATCGATCGTGTAGGTCGCCCCGATTCCGGCCGGCCCCCACCAGAGCATGTCGTCTGCCCAGGTTTGCGCCAGTTCCTGCTCGAGCGGCATGCGGCTGTCCCACTGACCCAGCACGGCAACCATGGCATTGATCAGCGCCAGCGTTTTCCGACCCGCTTCGGCAGGTTGCGCATCAAACATCAGGCCGTCATGGGTCAGCGGCCCCGGCTGCACCAGATGCGCGGCTGTCTGCGGTGGAAAGGGGTCCAGCCCCGCCTGCATCATCAGATGCGGAATGTCAAAGTACATCGCCGTCTCGACGATGCGGCCGCCCGCCACCTTGTGAAAGGCGCAATAGCGAAGGAACGCCATTTTCCCGGTTGGCCGGATATTCAGCCAGGGCCGATCGAACAGGCCCATGAGATGTCCCATCGAGCAGACCCAGACGCCTCGGGTTTCGTCGAACATGTTGTGACCGGCCATGAACACATCCATGCGCCGTTGCAGCCGTGTCAGGCCGTAATGCAGGGGTTGCCAGAATTCAGTGCCGACCCTGGCGGCCCCTCGAATTTCACCGAAGGGATGAAAGCCGCGCCAAAGCAGATCATCGGCACAATGATCACTCATTACCTCGGGCATCCGTTGCGAATCGGCATTGTCGAGCGCCTGATAAAACGCCCGCACAATCTGTTTTTCGGCCTGAAAATCGGTCATTGCGTGATCTTGCCTTGCCTCTGCTGGCGTCTGTCAGGTCCGGGCCTTCTCGAAGGCGGACCAGGCGGCCTCGAACGCAGCAAAGTCAAACCCCTGCTTGCGTGCCGGTTCAAGCACCAGCCTTTCGGTGTCAAGCAACCGATGAATGGCCTCGCCCAGCACCGGCGCGATATCTTCGGGGATGACCAGCGCGCCGTGACGGTCGGCGTGGATCAATTCACCTTCAGCAACGGTCAGACCAAAGATCGTGACCGGTGTGCCCAACTCGCGCACATGCACGAACCCGTGGCTTGGCCCGATCGACCCCGCCACCACCGGGAATCCGTCCGGCAAGTCACCGAGATCGCGCATGACACCATTGGTCAGCGCGCCCGACATGCCAAAACCCTTGTGGACGGCAGTGTTGATCTCACCCCAGTAGGCACCGATGCAGTCCGGGAAATCGACATCCTCGACCACCGCGACCGAAGGCTTGGGTGCCTCGGCCATGCACCGATAATAGTCCATCCGGCGCGCACGGATGACTTCGGGTGCCTCGGTCGATGGGGCCAGCGCGGCGATTTTGGCGGTCACGGCGCGGCCCACGATGGCGGGGGCACCGGGGTCGCTGCACAGCATGGTGCCACGCGTGAACCGGTCGAACCCGCGCTTGCCCTGCGCCACCTCGATGGCATTGCACACGGTGGGGGTGTCGACCTTGCGCAGCAGCGCCAACAGTGAATCGTCCATGTCAGTCCTCCAACCAGCGGCGCAGGGCCGCATTGGTTTGTTCCGGTTGTTCCAACACCGGCAGATGGCCAGCGTCTTCGATGATTTCCAGCCTGGCCTGCGGCATCAACGACGCCATCAGTTCGTGGCGATGCACCGGGCACAGCGCATCGTCGCGCCCGCACAGAACCAGGGACGGTCCGGAAAAGGCGCGCAGGGTTTGCTGTTGGTCAGGACGGGTTTGCAAGGCGCGTGACTGACGGATGAACACCTCGGGACCGAGGCTTTCGGCCATCGCCATGCACAGGTCCAGGATCGCGCCACGCCTAGGGCCGTCAGTCAGGTAATTCGGCTTCATCTCGTCGCGCATCACCGCTCGCAAGCCACCCGCGCGTACCGTGCCGATCTGCGGCTCACGCCGGGACTTGACCGCGTCGGTTTCAGCCAGCGGATTGGTGTCCAGAAGCGCCAGACGCACCACCCGGTCCGGCGCCTGGCGCAGCACCTCCATCGCCACGATGCCACCCATGCTGAGTCCGGCCATCGCAAAGCGCTGCGGGGCCCAGGTCAGGATATCGGCGGCGAGGGCCGCGACTGTGTCGTGAGCGTTGATGGGCGCCAGGGTGATCGGATGCCGCCCCGAAAACGCGTCGATCTGCGGACCGAACAGCCGCGCATCGCACATCATGCCGGGGATCAGGACCAGAGGAGTCATTTCAGCAGACCCGCCCCCTCTGCCAGTGCGCCCAGTTTTGCGTAGGCAATGGCCGGGTCGATCGCCCCGAACCCAGCAAAGGTGCCGAACCCGCAGTCGGACCCGGCGATTACCCGATCCGAACCGACGATATCAACGAACCTTTGCAGACGCTGTGCCACCAGCCGGGGATGTTCGACAAAATTGGTTGTCGTGTCCACGACGCCGGGCACCAGCACCTTGTCGTCGGGGATATCGGCCTTGCGGTCGCGAAACACTTCCCATTCGTGGCCGTGGCGCGGATTGGACGTTTCAAAGAGAACGTAGCGCGCAGGCACCGACATCAGCGTGTCAAACATCCGCTCCATGGAAATGTCGCAGACATGCGGGCCTTCGTAGTTGCCCCAACAGATATGAACGCGGACCTTTTCCGCAGGCACATCCGCAAGCGCGTGCGCCAAAGCCTCGACATGGGTTTGCGCCACCTTGACGAAGTCATCGTCATCCAGATCGGTGAACAGCATGTGCCGCGACAGCGCCAGATCGGGGCAATCCAGTTGCAGATCCAGTCCGGATGCGACGATGGTTTCATATTCCACCTTCATCGCATCGGCCAGCGCCGCCAGGTAGGCCTCGCGGGTTGGGTAATAGTCATTCTGCAAGAACAACGAGATGACACCGGGGCTGGCTGCGTTCATGAAACCGCGTTCGGCACTATGCTCCGCCATCGCCGCCTTGAGGTTGGCGATATCCTTTTCCAGTTCGCCCTGTCCCTTAGAGCGGACCTCGCCCACGCACATCGGGCGGGCGTATTTCGGGGTGCCGCCTTCGGAGGCGATCCGTTCCAGAAAGCTGGGAAACAACTTCAGATCGGCGGGCGCGTTGCGCGGGCTGTCACCATCAAAACCGGTGTAGCGGTCCTTGACATAGGTGGCGTAGCTGATCTTGGACGTCTCACCATCCGACACGATGCCAATCCCGGCCTCTACCTGTTTTTTTACCGTTTCGGACACCGCGCGCGTCATGGCGGCGTCAAAACCGGGGACGTCATAAGGCTCGCCCTGCTCGCGGGCAAAAATATAGTCCACCACTTCCTGCGTACGAGGCAAGCTGCCGACGTGTGTCGTGTTAATGGCCATGTTAGTCTCCGTTCTTGCGCGCCATCATGACGCTGTGGCTATCGCATTCGGGGTCTTCGGCCAGAAATCCGGTCAATCGCAATCCCTGATCCTGAAGCAGCGTCGCGTATTCGGCAGGGGAAAGGCTGGCATGATAGACCGATTTGCCCGCGACGCTGCCTGACCGTTCCCCGTGGTCGGGGCCAACGGTGAACAGAAGCGACCCGCCGATCCTCAGATGCCGGGCCATCCGGTGGATTGCACAGCGTTGTTCCTCAACGGTCAGGTGAAAAAAGCTGTCCCAGGCGATGATTCCGTCAAAGGTCTCTCCCAGATCGAGCGTCCGCATGTCGGCAGCCCGCCAGTCGCCCTGCGGCCAGCGCGCGCGGACCATATCCAGCATGGCATCGGCGAAATCGACACCCGTCACCCTGAACCCCTCGGCGATGAACCAGCGCGCGATCGGCTCGCCAGCGCCACAGCCCAGGTCAAGAACCCGGCCACCGGCAGGCAGGCAG
This sequence comes from Sedimentitalea todarodis, assembly GCF_032595355.1. Classification (NCBI taxonomy): domain Bacteria; kingdom Pseudomonadati; phylum Pseudomonadota; class Alphaproteobacteria; order Rhodobacterales; family Paracoccaceae; genus Sedimentitalea; species Sedimentitalea todarodis. Next base: position 123,853 of record NZ_JASMWN010000007.1, read on the forward strand.
GCGGTGAATCGCGTCAGCCAACCCGCCTCGAACATCGCACGCGACCGCTGGGCGTCGTATGCGGCGGCGTTCTGTTCATAGACATCGCGGGTGGTGCTGGACAGCGTTTGGAGGGCGGAGTTGGACATGGGAGACGTTCCGTCGGGTATGGGGATCACGGCAAACACCACGGGGTCATGGCGTTTGCGGCATGGGACCGTTGTACTAGCTACGCCAGGTCGGCCCGGCGGGATCGTTGGTCGCGATCACGTGATACATCGACGCCTCGCCCGACATCGACGGCACCGCGCTGTGGGCCAGGTTCTCTGGAATGCTCATGGTGTCGCCGGGCGCAAGGGTTGCGTCGCCACCGTCCCATTCAACACGCCAGTGACCCTTGACCGGCATGAGCACGGACGGCTTGCCATGGCTGTGCCTGTCATCGCTGGCGCTGGCACGGGTGATGAAATCGACCTCGAAACCCGGCTTGTCGCGGATCACCCCGGTCTCGCCGATCACCTTGGCCGGTTTCTTGTCGGCGATGGCCACCAGATCCCAATAGCGCCGGACATAGCCACCGATCACCTCTATCGCAGGGGGTTCCGGGATCTTGGCCAGTTCCTCGTCCGTCAGGAGCGGCATCGGCTTGACGCCTTCGGGCAGGGTCTGGCCCTTCTTGCTGTCGTAGAGCTTGCCGTTGTCGCCCAGAACCAGCCCGTGATCCTTGGCATCCTCGATCACCTGCGGTGCCCAGAGCACGCCGCCGCCGGCATCATCGCCACCCAGCACGGCCATGATCATCCCGTAATCGGTTCCGATGTTTTCGAAGCCGCGGAACAGGTTGGTCGGAATGTTGATGATGTCGCCCTCTTCGAGCACCACCTCGCCTGCATCGCCCCAGCGGCCCCAGAAGAACCGCCAGCGCCCCTTGAGGACAAAGAACACCTCGGCGGTGCGGTGGTTGTGCAGACTGTTGCGGCATTTCGGCGGCTGCCCGGCAGCGCCGATGTTGAAGCCGTGCGGAATGGTGATGTGCACGTGCTGATCGGGGCTTTCGGAAACGCCGCCGCCGATGATGGTAAAGTTCTCCTTTTGATCGCTGCCCGGTGTGTGGGCGTCGATAAAGGCGGTCTTGCAGGGTTGCAGATCGCCATAGCGGACGATGCGGGATTCCATGTCTTCAGGTGTCATTGTGTTCTCCAGTTTGCCGTTCGTTGCGTCCAGCCGGTGCCAGATACGTCTCGATTCCGGGAAGATGTCGCGCTGCAGCGCATGGCGTCAGCCGGTTTGCAGGATGATCTGTTTCCAGAGCGCGGTTTCGTCATAAAGCACGTATTCCCGGCGCAGGCCCCAAGGGCCGAACTCGGCATGGCATATCCCCATGATGTGCACGCGCTTGCCGGTCGGACGTCCAAGACTTCCCCAGCCGTCGTGCGCGCCATCCAGCGACCAGCGGATCGCGGCGCGCGGTGACATCGTCGGATCGTCGCGGCCGATAACATGATGGATCCGAAACTCCGCATTGGGAAAGGAGGCGCGCAATCCCAGCCAGTGCCGGTCTACGCCCTCGTGGCTGATCGATGTCACGCCACCGGGGTATTCCCCGATCACCGCGCGGTCGTATTCGGCCGGGATCACGGTGAAATCTGCATTCATCATTCGGGTCAGGATATCGGCGTATTTCGCCCCCCATTCGTTGTCGTTGCCATTTCCCGAATAGGGTCCGGGCACATCGTTTTCCGGCAGATAGGGCGCAATGCAATGTTCGGGTCCGCCTTCGCGCTCGATCAGGTCACGGGCGTAATCCACAGGCTCCCACCCCAGTTGCCGCACGATCGCGCCCTGATCGCGCACCAGCCATTCGTCGGTGATCGCGTTGGCCTGGGCGAAGCAGTCGGCAATGATGCGGTACCGCAGCTTCTTTCCGGTCGGTTCGCCATAGACACCCGGATTGCTATGGGTGGCGGTCGACAGCAGCCGGTGCGAGCTGAGCAGACCGTCATCGTTGCCCGGACACCAGATCACGTCTTCGCCGAACAACGTGCGGTCAGGAAACTCGGCCAGCGTCGCCATGGTCGCGGCGACCACATTCTTGTTGCCGATCACGATCGAGGACGGAGACCGCACCGGCATCGTGTCGCCGTAATAGTGATCCAGCGTTGCGATGCCGCGATCTTCCCAGATCTCCTTGGTGATGCCGATGATGTAGTCGGGAAAATCCTTCCATTTCGGGTCAAAGCCCTTCATGTCGTCTGTCCTTTGTGTTTGCGAGACGATCCGCGCAGAATAAGCGGGCCGTCGATGGCCACGCGGCGCGGGTCTGACTCGGGATTGTTTATCCTTGTCAAGAGGATATCCACCGTCGCGGCGACCATGCGGTTGGCAGGCTGGCGAACGGTTGTCAGGTCATAGGCAGGCCAGGCGGCAAGCTGCACATCGTCATAGCCGACGACAGAAACATCCTCGGGTATGCGCAGTCCCAGCTTGAACCGCAGCACGTCCATCACCGCAAAGGCCATGTGATCATTGGCCACGAATACCGCATCCGGACGGTCCGACCGGGTGAACATGTCCCGCGCGGCCTCGGCGGCGGCGTCGTAGGAAAACCTGCCTTCTCCGCGTGCGAACAGCTCCTGCCCGCCATCTGCGAGCCCCTTCAGGAACCCGGCCTCGCGATCGCGTTGCGTCGAGGCCCCCTCCCAGCCTGCGATATAGGCGATTTTTCTATGCCCGGCGCGCAGCAACAGATCGGCCACCTTGCGCCCGCCCGCCACATTGTCGGACCGTACGCAGGACAGCCGCTCATCATCCTGTTGCCGGTTGAACAGGACGATCGGGATGCCCGCCGCCTCGCAACGCGCGGTCAGGTCCGACGACATGCTGACCGATGCGGTGATGATGCCGTCGACCTGATAGTCGAGCAGTTCATCGATCACGCCACCGGTGACTGCATCGTCGTTGTTCGACAGGAAAACGAGGATGTGATAGCCCTCTTCCTGCAACCGCCGGGACAACCGTTCCATGGCTTCCGGGTAGAACTGGTTTTCCAGATAGGCGACAACCAATCCGATGATCCGGCTCTTGCCGGTGATCAGCGAGCGGGCCAGTATATTCGGCCGGTATCCCAGTTCCGCGGCCGCCTTGCGCACCTTCGCGGCGGTTTTCTCGGACGCCGAAGCGCCCGGCGTGAACACACGGCTGACTGCCGACTGGCTGACGCCGGCACGTTCGGCCACTTGCTGAGATGTGATTTTGCTCCCCATCAATCTGCGGTCCAACCCCCGTCGATCAGCAACGAGGTGCCGGTGACCAGCGCTGCGGCATCCGACGCCAGATACAGGACCGCTCCCATGATGTCCTCGACCTCACCGACGCGGCCCAGCTTGATCTTCTCGGTGATCCAGGCCGCGCGCTCCGGGTTGTCGAACGTCGCTTCGGTCAGGGGCGTGCGGATAAAGGTCGGGCAGACGGTATTGATGCGGATGCGTTCCGCTCCCCATTCAATGGCCATTGCCTTGACCATGCCTTCCAGCCCGTGTTTCGAGGCGCAATAGACCGCGCGGTCAATGCCTCCGACATGACCCATCTGGCTGCTGACGTGGATGATCGACCCACCCCGCGATGCAGATTTCATACCCTCAGCGGCACCGACCGACAGGAAGTAGGCGGCCCGCAGATTGAGGTTCATCACCGCATCGTAGTCGTCGGGCTGCGTTTCCAGCGCCGGGCCATGGCGTGCCGCACCGGCGGAGTTGACGACCACATCAAACGGATCCTGCGCCGTGAGTGCAGCATTCAAAGCAGAAAGATCGCCCATATCGAGTGTCAATGTTTCGGCCGACCAGCCTTGGTCGCGCATCGCATCGACGGCGGCCTGTAACTTGTCCTTGCCCCGCGCGGCGCAGACCACATGAGCGCCCGCCTCGGCCAGCGCCACGGCGCACCCCATTCCAATCCCCGAGGATGCTCCGGTGACCAGCGCACGTTTGCCATCAAGGCGCAGCGAGGGAGTACGAGGCAAAGTTGTCATAGCGATGACTCCGGCAGGGTGATGCGCCCCAGATTGCGGGCCTTGTTGAATTCATGCAACCGCGCAAAGACATCAACGCCTAGCTGTGCGTAGGCATCAAGCAGATCCACCAAAACCCAGTTCTCACGTATCAGCCCGTCTTCCAAGCGCCAGAAATCGAGACTGCGCATGGAGATTTTTCTGCCAGTGGGGGCAATGCCCAGCCACCCGTCATGGCTCACAGTCTGGATCATGTCCGGCCAACCGGTGACGGCGGCGTAGTGCCCGTCGCCAAAGAAGTGATAGACGATCTCGTCCTCATGTCGCCCGCGATCCGGCATCCCGTTCAAAAACGGGATCTGATGCCAGTTGCGGAACCCTGCAATGCCGCGCCCGGTGCCGATCCCGGCGGGTCCATACCAATTCATCCGGGGGTGCCAGTACCGTTCCATCTGCATGACCTCCAGCCCACCCTGAGACGGGTGACGTTTGAGGTGGTCCAGCATTTCGACGATGTGATCCATGCTGTCACGGCTTTTCACTGTGTCCTGCGGCCCCGCCACGAAACCGTCCTGGGTGGCCGGCCCGGGCACACAGAGTTCGCGCCCCAGCGACGGGGCCATGGGCCAGGCGCAGGCCTGCATCATGACCTCGGGAATGTCCCAGATCGCCTGGAACTCAACCACCTTGCCATTTTCGAAGCGATAGAATTCGTGAAATCGCATGTGAACCAGGTGGCCCGTCGGCGGAATGTCCAGCCATGGAGCAAGGAACGTCCCGACATAATGCCCGCCGCAGCCGACCCAGTCGGCCCCTTGCGGCGTCTGGCCCGCCATCACGATCCAGTCGCGGCGCTCCAGATCCGGCCATGCCCCAAACAATGGCGAAAGGGCGGTATCGTAGAACGCCGCTGGCCCCACCAGATCGCCGAACGGATGACAATGATGAAACACCGCATCCTCCGCGCACACTCCAGCCAGGGCCACGCGCACCCTGCCCTCGTCAAAATCGCGCATCGCCCGGCGCAATGGTTCGATCTTGTTCTTGTGAGCCGTTGACCGGTCCATTCTTTCCTCGTTCGCGCCTGTCATTGCTTTGCGGCGGCGGCAACCGCCACCCCGCTGTGCCTTGTCCGAATTACTCCGCTGCCTTGCGGACCGGCGCGCCTTCGCCGTAAGGAACGTTGATGCCGCCATAGCGACGCACACGGACGTTACATTGTTCGGCATGTCCGACGAAGCCCTCCAGCATGCACAACCGGCTGCCGTACTCGCCGATCATCGTCGCCGCCTCATCGGTCAAGACCTTCTGATAGCTGTGGGTTTTCAGATACTTGCCAACCCAAAGGCCACCCGTATAGCGCCCCGCCTTCTTGGTTGGCAGGGTATGGTTGGTGCCGATCACCTTGTCGCCATTGGCGACATTGGTGCGCGGCCCGAGGAACAGAGCGCCATAGCAGGTCATGTTCTCAAGGAACCAATCGTCGCGGTCGGTCATCACCTGAACATGCTCGGACGCGATGTCATCCGCCGTTTCCAGCATTTCCTCGTAGGTGTCACAGACGATCACCTCGCCATAGTCCTCCCAACTGACCCTGGCGGTATTGGCCGTCGGCAGGATGCCCAGAAGACGTTCGATTTCTTCCAGCGTGCCGTCGGCCAATGCGCGGCTGTTGGTCAAGAGCACACAGGGGCTGTTGTAGCCATGCTCGGCCTGTCCCAGCAGGTCGGTGGCGCACAGTTCGGCATCGGCAGCGGTTTCGTCCGCGATCACCATGGTTTCGGTCGGCCCGGCGAACAGGTCGATGCCGACGCGGCCGAACAATTGCCGCTTGGCTTCGGCGACAAAGGCGTTGCCCGGCCCCACCAGCAGGTGCACCGGTTCGATGGTTTCGGTGCCGATGGCCATGGCCCCGACGGCCTGGATGCCGCCCAGAACGTAAATCTCGTCCGCCCCGCCCAGATGCATGGCAGCGATCACCGCCGGGTTCGGCTCGCCGCCAAACGGCGGGGTGCAGGCGATGATGCGCGGCACGCCCGCGACCTTGGCGGTGGCGACAGACATATGGGCGCTGGCGACCATCGGAAACTTGCCGCCCGGCACGTAGCAGCCGACCGACTGCACCGGAATGTTCTTGTGGCCCAGTATCACCCCCGGCAGGGTTTCCACTTCGATATCCAGCATCGAATCGCGCTGCGCCTGTGCGAAATTCCTGACCTGTTCCTGCGCGAACTTGATATCGGCCATTTCCTGATCGGACACCTTGGCCATCAAAGCGACGATTTGGTCCTGTGACAGGCGAAAGGCCTCTGGCGAATACTTGTCGAATTTCTCCGACAATTCGCGCACGGCAGTGTCGCCGCGCTCCTCGATGGCCTTTAGCGTGGATTCCACGATGGCACGGGTCTTGGCATCATCCTCGGCGCGGGCTTCTGCCGCCTTGCCGCGTTTCAGGTATTCGATCGTCATGTCAGTCCCTCTTGTTTCGCACCGGGCGAAACGCGCCGGCCCTCATCATAGTTTTCCCAGCCTTCACCCGCGAACACATCGCGACCGAGCTGGGCAAGAACATGCGGGAAATCGACCATCACCCAGTTGTCGGTGATACGGTCGTCCTTCACCTTCCAGAAATCCATATACCGGATGGTCACGCGCTTGCCGGTGGGGGCGATGCCCATGAAATCGCCACTGTGCGTTGCCTCTTGCCGCCCGAAGGCAGCGGCCCATTCTCCCATGTACAGACGTGCCTCGTCGATACAGACCTTGTCGGAAAACGCCGCCTGAAACGGGCGCTGCCAGTTGTCCTGAAACTCGCGCAGCCCATTCTTGGTGCCGCAGCCCTGATTGCCCATCCAGCGAAAGTTCTCGGCGAAAAAGTCTCCGATATCGGCAATGCGATGGTCGTTCAACCCATCCACCATGCCTTCGATAACGGTGCGGGTCGCCTCTGTCTTGGCCATATCGGTGCTACGGCTCAGAACGGCCTGTTCGGGTCTTGATCCTTTCATGTCAGCCTCCGTAGCCAAGGAATATCTGAGGCAGTACCAGCGACAGCCACGGAATGAACGCGATGATCAGCAGTGCCACCACCATGGCGACCACCCACGGGAAAATGCGCCGGGCGATCTGGTCGAACGGGATCTGCCCGACCTGTGCGGCCATGAACAGGTTGGCACCCAACGGCGGCGTCACGAACCCGATGGCCAGCGCCACGATCATGACGATGCCAAAATGCACCGGGTCGACACCCAACTGGGTCATGATCGGCAGCAACACCGGCGTCAGGATGACAATCGCCGCCAGAGTTTCAAGGAAAGTTCCCACAACCAGCAGGAGCGCGATTGCGGCCAGCAGAACGATGTATTTGCTTTGCGTCAGCGACAGCACGAACTGCGCCAGCTCGGTGGGGATCTTCTCCAATGCGATGATACGACCGAAGGCGACCGAAGCGCCAATGATCACCAGCACCGCCGACACCAGAAGCGCGGAATCCAGCATCATCTTTGGCAGATCGCGGAGCGGCAGTTCCTTGTAGACGAAGCAGCTGACGATCAGGGCATAAACCACCGCGACGGCAGAGCTTTCAGTCGGAGTCACGATGCCCGAATAAATTCCGCCCAACACCACAATCGGCATGGCCAGTGCCAGCTTGGCCTGGTTCAGCGCTGTCCAGACACTGCCTTCAAGGACCACCCGGTCGCCCTGGGCCACGGCTTTGCGGCGTTGCAGGATGTTATAGACGATGAGCGTCAGCGCGATGACAATGCCGGGCACGATCCCGGCCATGAACAAGGCGGTGACGGAAACGCCGGCCGCGACGGCATAGACGATCATCACCACCGAGGGCGGGATCATCACGCCCAGCCCACCGGCGCTGGCAACCATGGCCCCGGCATAGGCACGGTCGTAGCAACGTTCGACCAGTGCCGGGATCATCGCCAGACCGATGGCCGCCACGGTCGCGCTTCCGGTGCCCGAAATCGCGGCAAAGAACAGGCAGGCCATGATCGTGACAGTCCCCAGATCACCGGGGCTGCGGCCAAACGCACGGTCGGCCACCGCGATCAGCCGCCGCGAAATACCGCCCTGCGCCATCAGGCTGCCCGCAAGGGTGAACAGGACAACAGCGATCAGAGTGAAGCTGTTGATGCCCGACACCAGTCCAAGCGCGTACAAATCAAAGCTCAGGAACGGGATATAGGCGATGGCCAGGAGGCTGGCGGTCCCAAGCGCGATGCCGATGGGTACGCCAATCACGAGCGAGAGAAAGAAGCTGCCGAAGAGAATTGCGGTGGTCATCGGTCAAACATCCATCTGCGGGCCAAGATGCGTGTCCCCGCGGGCCACAACACGCCAGAGCGAGTGGACCAGCCGCGCCGAACTGAGCGCGCCCGACAGGATGATCGCCGCATACAGCACACCCAGCGGCCATTCCGTCGAACTCAGGATCTTGCCGCGGTCGAACGCTTGCTGGGTGATCACCACACCCAGCCAGCAAACCATCACCGAATAGGCAAGGAACACGAATTCGGCCAGTGCAAAGACCCATCGCCGCGCGGCCTCGGGCATCATGTCCAGAACAACAGTGACCCGCATGTGGCGACGTTCACGGATCGCGTAGCTGACCCCGAAATAGATCATGTAGACAAAGCAAAACCGCGCCAGTTCGTTGGCCACGGCAACCGAAGTCGAAAAAGCGAAACGTGCAATAACATCGACGAACACCAGCAGAATGATCGCCCCAAGCATGCCCACGATCACAACCGGCTCGAACCATTTCTCCAAAGCACGCATTCGCCTGTTTCCTTTCCAGCAGACTACTTGCCGATTGCCGCCATGAAGGTGTCATAGAATTCGGTGCCGACCTTGGCGCGAATATCCGCTTCGATGGCTGCATTCATGGTGTCGGCCAGGCGTTGCTTGTCAGCAGCGGGAAGCTCGTTGATCTCCAGTCCGACCTCTTCCAGTTCAACGAGGGTCGCAGCGTTGGCGGCGGCGGCCAGTTCGCGCTGTTTCACGACAGTTTCGCTGGCCACGTCCATGATAAGTGTCTGATCCTCGGGGCTCAGGCCCTGAAACCAGTCCAGATTGGCCATCCACAGTTCCGGCCAATAGATATGTCCGGTCAGCGATACGTACTTCTGCACTTCAAAGAACCGTTCGATGACCATCGAATTCAAGGCGCTTTCCTGCCCGTCGATCAGCCCCTGTTGCAGCGACGAATAGATTTCGCCCCAGGCCAGCGGAACCGGAACGGCGTCAACCGAACGCCACGCCTTGATCGCGATCGGGTTGTCGGCCGAGCGCATCCGAAGTCCGGCAAAGGCCTCGTAGCTGTCCAGTGGCGCACGGCTGTTGGTGAAACTGCGGAAGCCCAGTTCCATGAACCCCATGTTTTTCAGCCCACGGGCCTCCATCGCATCGGAAATCGACTGGCCCGCCGCGCCATCCAGCAATTCACGCGCCTGTTCCTCGTTCTCAAACAGAAGGAACTGGTCAAGAATTGCCAACTGATCGACCGCCGCGCTCAGCAGCACCGAGGCGCCGGTGGTCATCGTGATATTGCCCGATTGCACAAGTTCCGTCATTTCCTTGACGCTGCCCAACTGACCACCCGGAAACAATTCGACCTGCATTTCACCGTTGGAGCGTTCTGCGATCTGCTCCTGGAAATAGAGCAGCGCCTGATGGATCGGTGAGGATTCCGGCGTGGCATGGCCAATCCGGATGGTGCTGTCCGCAAACGCCGGAACGGTCAGGGCGAGCGACAGGCCAGCAGCGGCAAGGAGGGTATGTTTCATTGGTTTGTACCTTTCTATGTGAGCGTCACTGGAGCGTCAGCCTTTGACCGCCCCGGCTGTCAGACCACTGACGATCTGGCGTTGAAACACCATGACCAACAGGAACAACGGCGCGGTGATAGACACGGCGGCAGCGATTGCCTCGACCTGATCGGTGGTGGTGGTTTCGCGGTTGAAGTACCCTGCAATCGCCGGAACCATGGTCTGGTTCTGCGCATCCAGCAGTAGCGATGTCACCAGGAAGTCGTTGTATCCCAGCAGGAAGCTGAACAGACCCGTTGTGATGACACCCGGCCACATGACCGGCATGATAACGCGCCGGAACGCCTGAAAATGCGAACAGCCATCGACGCGCGCTGCCTCGTCCAGTTCTGCCGGAATGTTCTGAAAGAACGACCGCAGCATCCAGATGGTGAAGGGCTGGTTGATTGCGACCAGCACCGCGATGACCGCATAGGGCTGTCCGTAAAGCGTCGGGGCCGCGTCCCCCAGGATCGGACGCAGGATTTCCGACGAATTGATGAAGACCGGCAGATAGCCCGCCACCAGCACCGAATGCGGCAGCGCCCGGAAGATCAGGGCCAGGATCAGCAGCCAGAAGGCCAGATTCGATCCCGACCGCGCCAGCCCGTAGCCCGCCAGTGTGCCGACGGTCAGCGATACGGTGACCACGCCCGCGGTCACGATCAGCGAGTTGAGGAAGTTGCGGTAGAACTCGTTCTCGACCCAGACCGACACGTAGTTCTTTGTGGTCAGCCCTATGATCGGCTCGCCCAGCGGTCCGGTGATCGCATTCACCCCGACCAGCAACCACGGCAGGATGCCAAAGAACACCACGACAAAGGTCAGCGCAAAGCCAAGCACTGCGATGACCCAGCCGATGATCACCGTGCCCGGCTTTGTGAACTTCTCGATCATCTCCGGCAGATGCTTGAAGGCAAAGCGGAAACTGAGCCAGAGCACAAAGAGCCCGATCACGATGTCCATGACGCTCAGGCCGTTCCCCTCGGCCCGCGTAGCCGGGCCAAAGATCACATCCAGCGGATTTGACGCAAAGGCGTCGACCGGACTCTTGAAGCTCATCACCAGGATCCAGAAGATCGGGAAGGCGGCAAGCAGGCACCAGAATGTCAAGAAACTGGCGGACCCTATACGTAGTGCGACGGATTGGCGAAGTGCCTTGGGTGTAGACATATCAGTGGCTCCCCTTGTGGTCGCGCCAAGTGCGCTTGAGCGGCAGGATCAGCAGGATGACAATTCCCACCATGGTCAGCATGGCCGTGGCCGATGCGCGGCTGATCGCACGGTTTCCGGCATCGTCCGGCGTCAGGAAGTCATAGGTCAGCCACTGCAGCGAAATGACGTAGCTCTGGCTCTTGAATGCGACGATCTCTTCGAACACCCGGTAGCAGTCCATCAGGTGGATGAGAGCGATGAAAACAATCAGCGGCATCAGATGCGGTACGATGACAAATCGCAGGCGTTCCCACCGGCTGGCGCCGTCAATGATCGCGCTTTCCAATGTGTCCTGATTCACCGTCTGAAGGCCGGCGTAAAAGATGACAAAGGCAAACGGCGCCACGTGCCAGACCCGGTAGAACATCATCATCAGCTCAAAGGTCCAGGCCTGCGTGAACATGGAAATATCCGTCCCGCTCCACCATTCCATGGCCGACGTCAGGATGCCGTCACCGATGAACAGCCAATAGATCGACAGGCCGCCGATGATCGGTGTGATGATGAAAGGAAGAAGCGAGATAAAGATGACCGGCCCCCGGACCGACCGGATCGCATTGTTCACGGCCAGGGCGATGCCCAATCCGACGATCAGCACCAAGGGCAGGGTCAGCAGCGTGAAGGTCAGCGTGAACCGCAGCGCCTTCCAGAAATCGATGCTCATCAGCTCGCTCCAGCTGCCGTTGCCAATCGCCTCGGCCACCCGGTCCAGTTCCAGAACGTTGCGATAGCTTTCCAGACCGGCGAAATAGGTATTGGTCTGCATCTTGCCATCTTCGCCGATGATCGGCTGGCTCTTCACCTCAGTCACGCAGACCGGCTGCGGGAATCCCGGTGTACAGGTCTCGATCTCAACCTGCTCGAACACCGGTTGCGTGACATAGAAGCTCTGGATGAACACGCTGATCAGCGGCAACGCGATGAACAGGATCATCATGAAAAGCGAAGGTCCAACAAACGCCGCGAAAGTCTTGAATTTCATGGTCCTGCCCTCATTCTGTGACTATCGGTTTCGGGGTCGGCGAGGCGCTGCAAAGCGGCCTCCGTCCTGCAGGATGCAGGGGATCGTGCGAGAGGCGCGGCCCGCGCCTCCCGGTCGTGCGATGCGGATCCGGTTACTGGATCAGCCCGGCTTCCTTGGCCGAGACCAGATATTCGTCCTCGATCGCCTGCAGCGTCGCCTCGGCATCGGTGGCGCCGGTCAGGTAGTTGCTGACCTTGTTGCCGACTGCCGTATGCATCAGCCCCATGGCCGAGGTTGACGGATACGAAACTGCCGACGGCTGTGCCTGAAGTGTCGCGATCGCACCCTGCGCCAGACGTCCCGGCTCATAGCCCGGCACCAGCCAGACAGCCGCATCGTTGTTGGCCTTGACCATTTCGGAGTCCAGCCCTTCCACGATCAAGCGGAACGCTGCCTCGGCCTCTTCATCGGAGATGTTCTTGGCGATGACGATGCCATCCCACCAGATCGTGGTTGCGGGCGGGCCACCTTCAAAGGCACGCGGTGCCGCGGCCCCGTTGACCAACCCGACAACCTGGCTTTCGGCCTCGTCATCGGCGGCGCCGGCCCGGCTGGCCCAGAGGTTCGCCATGGCGATCTTGCCCTGCTGGAACTGCTGCTGAACATAGGTCGAGTCCGAAATCAGGTATTCCGGATCAAGATATTCGGTCGACGCCTTCATCATTTCCAACGCCTTGACCCCGGCCTCGGTGTTCACCGTGGGCATGTTGTTGTCATCGACGAATTTCCCGCCGAAGCCAAAGAACATGTTGTTGAAGTCCTGAGACAGGTTCCAGCCGGTCTTCATCGTTGCACCCAACGGATAGTCGACCACTCCCGCATCCCGGATCTTGGCCGCAGCTTCCAGAACCTGGTCCCAGGTTTCCGGCACCGGGATCTCCAGTTGCTCGAGGATGTCATTGCGATACATCAGATGCTGGGTGTTCACCATCATCGCGATGGCCATGACCTTGCCATCAATGCGGATGAGCTGATTGGCGGTCAGGTCCTGGCCATATTTTTCGACCAGATCATCCAGCGGACGGATCGTCCCTTCGTTGATCAGCGGCGTGATCGTCCCGTTCGAGACTCCACCCAGGGCATACAACGAGGGGTTGGCCGCAAAGGCAGCAGGCTGTTTCTGGCGGAATTCCTGATCCAGTTCGGCTTCGAAATTACCGCATTCTTCCATCGCCGAGGCAACGGCCTTCCAGGCTTCGAACCCCGCAGACAGCATGCTGACCGGGGTTTCGTTCTTGATTTCGCAGGCCAATGTGGCGGTTCCGACAACCGACACTGCCCCGGCTAGGACGAGTGTTCTGACATTCATTGGGGTGTTTCCTCCTGTTGAGATTTTTCTTGGTACGACTGTGCTGCCGTAACAGAGGTTTTCTGTTACTGCGCCAGCCTTTTTCCGGTCTTGCTATCAAAGAGATGACAGATCGTTGTCGGGACCGAGTACGACACCGAGTCGCCGATCTCGGCCCGGTATTCCTTGTGCGCCTTGACCGATACCAGTTCGCCACCGGCGCGCACCGTCAGCATCGTCGCATCCCCCAACAGTTCGATCGTATAGAGCGGGGCGGTGATCTGTCCCGTGGTGCCTTCGACCACTTCGGCGTCCTCGGCCCTAAAGCCCAGCGTCGCCGGCCCGTCCGACGCGCTCAGCCCGGAAATCGAAACGTTGCGCCCGGTGAACGTCCCGCCCTTGATCTCGCCTTCCATCAGGTTCATGGCCGGTGAGCCGATGAAACTGGCGACAAAGGTATTTGCCGGGTTGTCATAGATATCGGTTGGTGTGCCGACCTGCTGAACCACCCCGGCTTTCATCACGACGACCCGATCCGCCAGCGTCATCGCCTCGATCTGGTCATGGGTCACGTAGACCGTTGTGACCTTCAGTTCATGGCTGAGATTCTTGATCTGCGCGCGCGTTGAGACTCGCAATTTGGCGTCGAGGTTGGACAGGGGTTCGTCCATCAGAAAGACCGACGGCTTGCGTACGATGGCCCGCGCGAGGGCGACACGCTGGCGCTGACCACCCGACAGTTCGGCAGGCTTGCGATGCAGAAAATCGGTCAATTCGACCATCTCTGCCGCTTTCATCACCCGGTCGTCGTGCGTGGCCGGATCGGCCTTGCGAACCTTGAGAGGAAAGCGGATGTTTTCGTAGACATTCAAGTGCGGGTACAGTCCGTAGGACTGGAACACCATGGCCACATCGCGGTCCTTGGGATCGAGATCATTCACAACCCGATCACCGATCCAGATCTCGCCACCGCTGGCTTCTTCCAATCCGGCAATCATTCGCATCGTGGTTGTCTTGCCACAACCGGAGGGACCAAGAAGGACGAGGAATTCCTGATCTGCAATGGTCAGATCGAAATCGTCGACCCCTACAAAAGACCCCCAGCGTTTGGAAATGTTCTTGAGTTGAATTTCGGCCATATCTCTCCCCCGCAGCGTTTGCATACGCATGCAAAAGTTAGGCGCCGCTCGAAATTATCGCAAGACAAAATTTGCAATCGTATGCAAAATTTTGATAAATGCACTGCAATAGACCGTGTAAGTATTTGTAAACACGCCCTGAAAAATGTCAATCTCTTCCGCGGGTCCTTCAATTTGGCTGACCTGCCCCAAGAGGACTCTCTGAACGCATCTGGCAGACGGGTGACCCGGCGCAGACCCATCCGCATGAAAATGTTCTGGCACCAACGTTTGACGTGCTGTTCTTACCCGTGTCTGGCGTGCCCAGTATTATCGTTAGCCGGGTGCCACCCCAGATTGCAGGCAATCGCTTGCACTCATCGCAGTCAGTACCCGCAATGGCGCCAGACCGCTTGCTTCACATTGCATAGACCAGATCGCCACCAGACATGATCAGAACGAGGCGTCTGATTGAACGGTTTGGACCGCCGAGACGCGCCCCGCGGTTTGTTGGGCGGAACACAAGAAGGGTTTTCAGCAACGCACCGACACCCCATATACGAAACAAACA
Source organism: Sedimentitalea todarodis (assembly GCF_032595355.1). NCBI lineage: Bacteria > Pseudomonadati > Pseudomonadota > Alphaproteobacteria > Rhodobacterales > Paracoccaceae > Sedimentitalea > Sedimentitalea todarodis. The sequence goes on from NZ_JASMWN010000007.1 coordinate 138,879, forward strand.
GACAGGAGAATATGATGAGCTGGAACCCCGCACTGGCCCCAGGCTGCCCCGATGAAATCGGCGTAGACGCCATTGAGACTCTGATTATTCCCCGTGCGCGCGACCTTGGCGGGTTCGAAGTCAAGCGCGCGCTGCCTGCACCAAAACGCCAGATGGTCGGCCCGTTCATATTCTTCGATCAGGCGGGTCCGGCCGAGTTCCTTGCAGGGCAAGGCATCGATGTGCGCCCGCATCCTCATATCGGGTTGGGCACCGTCACATATCTCTACCAAGGCGATTTCCATCATCGCGACAGCATCGGCACGGACCAGATCATCCGCCCCGGCGCACTCAACTGGATGGTAGCTGGCAAAGGCGTGACCCATTCCGAGCGGACCTCGGATGAGGGACGCAGCGGGCCGCATTCGCTATTCGGAATTCAGACCTGGATGGCCCTGCCGGAGGACAAGGAAGACATGGGTCCGATCTTTGAACACCACGGCAAAGACGCCATCCCCGAGATCGAGGCCGACGGTGTCAACGCCAAGCTGATCCTCGGCACGGCCTACAGCGAGAGCGCCCCGGCGACGATGTTTTCGGAGACATTCTATCTTGACGTCACCCTGCAAGCAGGCGCGCGTTTCCCGTTGCCCGATGATCACGAAGATCGCGGTCTCTACATCACCCAAGGGTCGGTCAGCATTGCCGGTCAGGAATTTGACGCCGGGCAGATGATGGTGTTTCGTCCCGGCGATAGCATCACCGTCTCGGCGGGTTCGCAGGGCGCGCGACTGATGGCGCTTGGTGGAGCCACATTGAACGGTCCACGTCATGTGTGGTGGAACTTTGTGGCTTCCAGCAAGGACAAGATCGAAGCGGCGAAAGAAGAATGGCGCGCGACCCGCTGGGGTGACGGCTTGTTTGACCTGCCAGCCGATGATCGGGATGAGTTCATCCCACTGCCCGACTGACCTCGACCTAATTCTTCCGTTGGTATCGCCAAGTTCCTGACTGCGGCTTTCTTGGCTCGAATCATCCAATCAAGGCGTTTCGCGTATGACTTGGGTCATATGGTATCACCTAACGCGTTGAAATCTATGATTCAGGCAGTGTCAGGAGAGTCAGGTTTTGCGCGAAACGCTTTAGATCGAATAGCTCGGCAACTTTCGAAAGGCTTCCCTGAGAGCGTCACCCCAATTCGCGGAGATGCTTTGGAATATCTCATCGGTGGCTTCTATACGCTTCTTGCGATCCGAGCTGAAGGAATCGGTTTCGTATACTTCGACGTCGAATGGCAGTCCGACCCCCAGGTTGGCTTTGACGGTGGAATCAAATGAAACGAGTAGCAGCTTCACGGCGGCATCAAAGCTGAGATCGGGGTCATAGGCGCGCACCAGGATGGGTTTGCCGTACTTGGTTTCACCGATCTGGAAAAACGGAGTGTCTTCGGTGATCTCGATAAAATTGCCCTCGGGGTAGATCAGGAAGATTGTGGGCTGCCCACCCTCGATCTGCCCCCCCACGATGACGGATGCCCTGAACTGATCCTCGGAGGTTTGTCCAGCGGGGCTGCTGGCGGCGATGACTTCTTTGAGCGTTGTGCCAACCAGCCGCGCGATTTGGAACATTGTTGCCTGACGCAAGATACTGGGGTCGCGCTCCTCGGCTGATTTTGAGCGTTCTTCTAGCAGGCTTATCATGGATTGCGTTGTTGCAAGGTTGCCAGCCGTCATGATGGTGATCTTGCGCTCACCCGGAACAGTCCAGGTAAACATTTTCCGGCTGACCGAAAAGTTATCGACACCTGCACTTGTGCGGGTATCGGAAATAAATACAAGACCGCGTTTGATCCGCATGCCAACGCAATATGTCATTTCAGTTCGCCATTTGAATTGTGTTCAGGCTTGCTTACTGCTGCACCTGCAAAGTTACAATCATCGCTTCGTCCGATACGCCGATCCGCATACCGGAAATAGGGGCCGCGTCACGCGCATCGCGACCGATGGCGATACGCACATATTTCTCATCCGGAGCGACACCGTTGGACACGTCAAAGCCGACCCAGCCCAGATCATCCAGATGAGCTTCGGCCCACGCATGGCTTGCGTCCTGGTCAATCTGATCGTTGATCATCAGATAGCCGCTGACATAGCGTGCCGGAATGCCCGCATCGCGGGCCGCTGCCACGAAAATATGGGCATGGTCCTGACACACGCCATGTCCAATCTTCAGCGCCTCTTCGGCTGTGGTGTCCGTATTTGTTTCGCCTGTTTGATAGGGTGTAGCTTGCAATACTGCGGCGGAAAGGGCGTGCAACCCGGCCAGATCAGAGTCACTTTGACCCAGCACTTTGGCAAGCGCCTGGACACGGTCACCTGGACTCGTAAGCGCGGTGGCCTGCGCGAAATGCCAAAGCGGGGCGCAGCCGTAAACCTTGCCCAGCACACCAGCTGTGTCACGGGTGGTGACGGTGCCGGCCGCAGAGATGGTCAAGACCTGCGCGCCGGGCTCGATACTGACCAGATCGGTGTGATTGCCATAGTGATCCAGGTAACTGGCTTCAATTTTTCCGCCTTCCACGACCATCTCCCAATCAGAGATATCCTGCAGAGGTGATGGCAGCGGATGCAGTCGAACCTTTTGCAGCGCGTAATCAACAGGCTGATCGTAGTTGTACCGCGTCGTATGATTTACATGAAGCTGCATCTAGTTGTTGAACCTGTAGTCCTGCTCGATCTGCTGACCGAGGGTTGCAGTATCGCGGATCACGGACCCCAGAAATTCATGCAGACCTTCATCAAAGATCGAGGAGATATCGCGGTTGTCAAGACGTGCACACAACGTGTCGGCCAACCCATGGCTGGCGCACCGCCCGCCATAGCTATCAGCCAGGTTGCCAAGGTTGGCCACGATTTCGTCCATGCAGAACAACAACGAGCGCGGCATTCTCCGGTCAAGTATCAGGAAACTTGCAATTGCCGGAGCAGTATAACCCTCTTCCACCGCCCAGCGGAACGACCGATGCGCAGACACCGAGCGCAGCAGGGTTTCCCACTGCACGTTATCGAGCCTGCCCCCCACAAACGAGGATGCAGGCAGCAGGGCGTGATATTTTACGTCAATGATCCGCGCGGTGTTGTCGGCGCGTTCTATGAAAATGCCAATCTGGCAGAAATGGTAGGTGTCTTTGCGCAGCATCGTGCCGGTCAGGGCGCCACGCACAAAAGCACATTGCTGGCGGATCGCGGCCAGTAGTTCTGGAAGCTCCGTTTCCTTGACCGGATGCTTCAATATGTCACAAAGCAACATCCATGTTTCATTGACCGCCACCCAAACCTCCGACGTGAGCGCCGTGCGCACGAGCCGGGCATTGTCACGGGCCGATTTGACCGCCGAGAAAACGGAGCCGGGATTATCAGTATCACGCAAGAGAAAGTTGGTAACCCGGGCACTATCGTAGCCGTCGTACGTCGCTTCGTAAGCCGACTGCGCGGCCGACGTGACAATCACGGATTTCCATTCAGCCTCGGCGTCCGTGGACCGTGTCAGTGCGATGCGAAAGCCCGCTTCGATAAGACGCGTCGTGTTTTCCGCCCGCTCAAGTGAGCGGAACATCCAATACAGACCCCCTGCGGTTTTTCCCAGCATCAGTCTTCCAATACCCAGGTATCTTTGGTGCCGCCACCCTGGCTTGAATTGACGACCAGGCTGCCCTCTTTGAGCGCCACACGGGTCAGGCCGCCGGGTGTGATGTCGACGCCATTGGGTGAGACAAGCGCAAAAGGCCGCAGATCGACATGGCGTGGTGCAAGGCCCTTTTTGGTGAAAATCGGCACCGTCGACAATGACAGTGTAGGTTGCGCGATATAGTTGTGCGGCCGAGCTTTGAGTTTTTCTGCAAATTCCGAAAGTTCATGCCTGCTGGCGGCAGGGCCGACCAACATGCCATAGCCGCCCGAGCCATGCACTTCTTTCACGACCAGGTCGGCAAGGTTGTCGAGTACGTATTGCAGCGCTTGCGATTCTGAACACCGGTGGGTTTCAACGTTCTTCAGAATCGCGCGTTCACCAGTGTAAAACTCGATGATATCCGGCATGTAGCTGTAGATCGCCTTGTCATCCGCGACGCCGGTGCCGGGGGCGTTGGCAATTGTGATGTTACCAGCGCGATAGACATCCATGATGCCCGGCACGCCCAGCATGGATTTGGGATTGAAGGTCAACGGATCAAGAAAGTCATCATCAACGCGGCGGTAGAGCACATCGATCACTCTGTAGCCGCGGGTCGTACGCATTGCGATATGGCCATCCACAACACGCAAATCATGGCCTTCTACCAGTTCGACACCCATCTGGTCAGCCAGAAAACTATGTTCGTAATAGGCCGAATTGTGAATCCCGGGCGTCAGCACCGCAACACAAGGTCGCCCCGTGCAAGACGCCGGCGCCGAAGCGGCGAGCGAGCGGCGGAGGCTCTTGGGATAGTCACCAACCTGTTGCACCCTGATTTTGCTGAAAAGTTCAGGAAACATCTGCAACATCGTCTCGCGATTTTCCAGCATGTAGCTGACACCGGATGGCGTGCGCGCATTGTCCTCAAGCACGAAAAAATCATCTTCGCCGGTACGTACGATGTCTGTCCCGACGATATGGGTGTAAACATCGCCTGGCGGGCTGAAATCCATCATCTGCGGTAAGAAGGCGTCGTTGCGGGCGATCAGTTCAATCGGGACGACGCCAGCGCGCAATATCTCCTGCCGGTGATAGATGTCATGCAGGAATGCGTTGATCGCGCGCACACGTTGGTCGATGCCTTTGGAGATTTTTGACCACTCCCGGCTGGACACGATACGCGGGACCAAATCGAATGGAATTAGCCGTTCCTCACCATCGTTGTCGCCATAGACGTTGAAGGTTATCCCGGTCCGGCGAAAGAATGCTTCCGCCTGGGCTGCCTTTTTCGCCAATCGTTTCGCATCCTGCCCGGAAAACCAGTCCGCGTAGTGCACATACGGTTGCCGTACACCCTCGGGCGCCTGCATCTCGCTGAAGTGAGTATGTTCCAAATTCATCCTCGAACACTACAGCTTTGCCAGAACATAGCAACTTTGCAACGCAATGGTGAATGCCACGGACTCTGGGTTTCGGTTAGGGATCGATACTGGCTCACACCAAGATGGCCGCACGCTCTCACCTTACGGAGCAAGGTTCGACGATGCTCTCCTCTTCGGGAAATGTGGCCTAGAGAGAATAGACGAATACGGGGAAGTTGGACGACCGCCTGCCAGGTGGGGCAAGGTTGCCCCGGCGGAGTCGCCGGGGCATTTTTATGTCGAGGATCAGTGCCCCAGGGTCGCCGCGTCGACACGACGAGGGTCCGAGGCGCCAAAGATGTATCCGCTTTCCTTGTCCATGAGGATCGACTGGGTCGAGCCCATCACGGATTGTTCGCTCACCTTGTGACCCCGCTGTTCGAGCAAGCCGATGGTGTCGGCGCTGATGCCATCCTCGATCCGGATTTCATCCGGCAACCACTGGTGGTGGATACGGGGCGCAAAGGACGCCTCGGCAACGTTCATCCCATGATCGATTACGTTCATGATGACCTGCAACGTGGTTGTGATGATGCGCGAGCCGCCGGGCGAACCGGTCACCATGAACACCTCTCCGTCCTTCATCACGATCGTCGGCGACATCGACGACAGCGGCCGCTTGCCGCCCTCGACGGCATTGGCATCCCCTCCAATCAGGCCATAGGCATTGGGCACGCCGGGCTTGGCGGCAAAGTCGTCCATCTCGTTGTTCAGGAGAACGCCGGTGCCATCGGCAACCATTCCCGAGCCATAGGAGAAATTGATCGTGTAGGTGTTGGAAACGGCATTGCCATCCTTGTCCACGATCGAGAAATGGGTGGTCTGGTCGGACTCGTAGGGCGCAAGATCGCCCGGTTTGATGGTGACCGACGGGGTGGCCGCGTTGAGGCTGATCCCGGTGCGGATGTCGGCGGCGTAGGTTTTGGAGGTGATCTCTGCCAGAGGCACATCCACGAAATCACTGTCGCCAAGGTATTCCGAACGGTCGGCATAGGCGCGTTTCATCGCCTCGGCCATCAGATGAATTGTGTCGGCGGAATTGTGGCCGAGGAACGAAATCGGATAGTCCTCAAGGACGTTGAGGATCTGGATGATATGTGCACCACCCGAACTGGGCGGCGGCATCGAGACGATTTCGTAGCCGCGATAGGTGCCACGGACCGGATCGCGCAGAACCGGCGTGTAGCCGGCCATGTCCTCGACGGTCATCCGGCCACCGGCGGCCTGCACCGCTTCGGCGATTTTCGCCGCCGTTTCGCCTTTGTAGAATCCGTCCGGGCCTTCATCTGCGATCTTCTGAAGGGTATTGGCGAGATCTGCCTGAACCAGCGCCTCGCCGGGCTCGTAGAAACCGCCGCCTTCCTTGTAGAAGATGCTCTCCGAGGACGGCCACTTCTTGAGCCGGGCCTCGAGCCCCTTGAGGCTGTCGGCAAGTCCGGGCGTCACCGCGATACCGTCGCGGGCGAGCAGTATCGCCGGTTCGATGACTTCGGCGAGTGTCATGCTACCGTAGTTTTCGAGCGCCATCTGCATACCGGCAACCGTTCCGGGCACACCGACGGCCAGACCCGTGAAGCGGGAAAGTTCGCTGTCGGCATTGCCCTCGGCGTCGAGAAACATGTCGCGATCAGCGGTTGAAGGTGCCATTTCGCGATAGTCTATGGCCTTGGTCTCACCGGTCTCCGCGTCATGAATGATCATGAAGCCGCCGCCACCGATATTACCGGCTCGCGGGAGAGTTACCGCCAGCGCAAAGGCCACCGCGACACCTGCGTCAACGGCATTGCCGCCTGCCTTCAGGATGTCGAGGCCGATCTGCGCAGCCACAGCTTCTTGCGCCGAAACCATTCCGTTTTCTGCATACACCGGGTGTACGCGGTCGCTCCCGGAGAAAATCGCCGCTTCTTGTGCGTGCAGCGCGGGTGCCGCTGTCATCGCGAAGCATACAGCCCCTGTAAAAATGTGTCTCATTGAGTCCCTCCCATTTGTCATGCGTGTCTTGAGCGTTGCAGTTTCGCGTCAAAGGTGCAACTGCGGCGTCAGAACGTTCTGAAGAACCTCGGCTTCCGCGACCCGGGCACTGCCCTGAAAGGTCTCGGTGCGCTTTTCTCGAATGACCCGCCTTTCGTTTTGCGATGCACCGGAATTCAAGCGGCGGCGCAAGTGTAGTGAAGGCCTGTGTGGGCCTGACGTTGCTGATCCAAGAGTTCAAGCATTCGATGTTCGGTGTTCCACCGCGCACTTGGGCCGTTCAGAGCCAAATGCACCGGCTGGACCTTCCATGTTCTTGATTGCTGGTGCGCCGATGGGACATGACAGAACGCTTCTTGCGAACTCGGAGCCAGATGGTGACGAAACTCTTGTTGGATCACGCTGGACCACTTAACCTTGCCCAAGCGCCGCATTACCTTGGCAAGCGCTGATCGACCTTCGATCAAACTGGCAATACCTTCACGGAACACCCGGTGCGATATGCAGAGTGCAAGGGACGTCACATGAGCCACATTCATATCCAGGCTGCGCTGACACCCGATAGAACTGCGGTCGTCATGGCAAATTCTGGCCTCAGCCTGACATTCCTTGAACTCGAAGACCGTTCCAACCAGGCGGCCCAAGCGTTTCGCGCACTGGGTTTACAGCGTGGCGACCATGTGGCTTTCCTGCTCGAGAACCGGCTCGATTTCTTTGAACTACTCTTCGCGGCCCAGCGAGCAGGGCTCTATTTTACCTTTGTCAGCCGGTATCTGGGGCCAGAAGAAGCCAGCTACATCATCCGCGACTGCGATGCCAGGATCTTTGTCGCCTCGCCCGGCACTGTAGAAACGGCGTCCGCCCTTCGCGCCGATCTGGGCCCGGATGTTGCCTGTTTCATGCTGGAGACAGAGATCGAGGGCTTTCGCCAATGGGAACCCTTCCGCGCCTCCTTTCCCTCCGAACGCATCGGCGATGAAGCCAAAGGGGCGCCGATGCTCTATTCTTCCGGCACCACCGGGCGGCCCAAGGGCATCAAGCGACCGATGGAAAACGCCCCGATCGAAGGCGCGCACCCGATGATGGAGGTGGTCTGCCTGAAACTGGCGAATATGACAACGGACAGTACCTATCTCGCGCCCGCGCCTCTGTATCACTCCGCGCCGCTGGCTGTCGCCGCGACGGCATTGATGTACGGAGCCAAAGTCGTGGTCATGGAGAAATTCGAGCCCAAAGCGTTCCTGTCTGCAATCGAGGAATTCGGAGTCACCCATACGCAGGTCGTGCCGACGATGTTCGTGCGCATTCTCAAACTGCCAGAAGAGAACCGCAGCCGGTACGACCTGTCCAGTCTGCGCTCGGCGATCCACGTCGCGGCCCCCTGCCCCGTCGAGATCAAACAAAGGATAATCAACTGGTGGGGGCCCATCGTTCTGGAGTATTATGGCGGTACCGAGGGCAATGGCGTGACGATCTGTACATCTGAGGAGTGGTTGACACGGCCCGGTACGGTCGGGCGATCCATGCTAGGGCGCATCTGGATCACCGACGAGGCAGGCGAACCGCTGCCGCCCAACGCGATTGGCGATGTCTTTTTCGATTCAGGTCTGGCCTTCGAGTATCACAACGACCCCGAAAAGACCGCCAAGGCGCATCACCCTCAGGGCTGGTCGACATTGGGGGATGTCGGGTATTTGGACGAGGATGGCTATCTCTTCCTGACCGATCGGCGTGCCTATACCATTATCTCCGGAGGGGTGAATGTCTATCCGCAGGAAACCGAAGACCGCCTCATCATCCATCCCGCGGTTGCCGATGCGGCCGTTTTCGGAGTGCCGGACGGGGATTTGGGCGAAGCGGTCAAGGCGGTGGTTCAATTGATGGACCCTGACGTGGCAACTCCGGAGCTAGAAGCCGAATTGATCCGCTGGTGCCGCGCAGCCATGAGTACAATCAAATGCCCCAAGAGCATCGATTTCCGGACCGACATGCCGCGCACCGAAACCGGAAAGTTGATGAAGCGAACGCTGAAGGAAACCTACTGGCCATGATGTTTCAGGCCGATTGTCCCGACATCTGCTCCTGACCGGACGGGTATCCATATCCTGCGTTCCAACAGGGTCGAGCTTCGGCGCTGCTTCACAATCCGGCGGACTTCCTGGCAATGTCCGAAGGTCTGTGCTGTGCACCAAAGTTGGCCACTCCCTTGACTGAACCGCTTTGGGCGTTTCGCGCGAAACGCTCTAACAGCCAGAATAGCCGTCTCCGTCCGCCGGGTTCACCTTCAGGTACGCCGGGCGTCCGCCCGAGCCGCAAATGAACACCAAAATTGTGATATCGTAAGGGCTGTTGGCCTGAATCCTCCAATAGTCGCCACCGTTGCCCCCACGCGCGAAAAGTGTTGGTATCGCTGCTCGCATTTTGCGAACACCAAAGAACGGATCACGCTCGTCACCTGGATTCGGGCGGCCAAAACGATGCGCGTTGGCGCGGTCCTGTTGCAGAATCGCGCCGAAATCCGTCAATGGCGCGCCGCTGGAATTGACCCGGTCAGCGGGTCCGATGGTCGTGTAGTAGGATGCCAGAATCTCTGCTTGGGCTGTACTGGCAACACACAGCGACAGCGCAATTCCAATAAGTTTGATCATTGAGGCTTCTCCTCGGGTTAGATCATTCCGAACTGACGCTCTCAGACAGAATGCCTTCTTCTCTTTGAATTGACTGATATTCGCGCCTACCAATCCCTTTGTCGGTGGCGTGCAAGATCATAGCGTCCTTCAACTGCATCGGGTAATTTTTTTGACGCGCCGACATACTTGCGATGTTTCGCAGTTTGTTGCCACACGCGTCGGCAAGCTTGGGGGTTTGTTTTCTCCGATCATTTGGGATTCGGAATATCGAATCCAACAAACATTTTGACCGCTGACCGTTTATGCGGCATCCATTTATGAAAGCCCGAGCCTGCCTCTTAATGCATGCAGGACAGTGGGCAGATCTCGACCGCTATTTCGGTTGCCTTCCCGCTTGCCTTACCGCAAATTCGGTTGATGTTTGCTCGCCTTGTCGCCTTGTTGATCATTATTTTTGCACGGCTGATCACGGCGGTGCGCGCGATCTGGTTGGGTTCGGACCCTGTCCCTGAACAGCGCGTCTATTTTGCAAACCACGCCAGCAATGGTGATTTTGTCCTGATCTGGTCCGTCCTGCCCGGCAAGCTTCGAAACAAAACCCGCCCGGTTGCCGCCGCCGATTATTGGCTCACGACCAAACTGAAAACATTCATCGGCAGGTCTGTGTTCAATGCCGTCCTGATTGATCGCAACCCTGAAACACGCGCTGGCGATCCCGTGCAGCAAATGGCAGATGCGCTGCAGGCGGGTGATAGTCTGATCCTGTTCCCTGAAGGGACCCGCAACATGACGCAAACGCCCCTGCTCCCGTTCAAGACCGGACTGTTTCATCTCGCCAAACAGAGGCCCGACATTGACCTGGTGCCAGTCTGGATCGAGAATCTGAACAGAGTGATGCCAAAGGGAAAGCTCATTCCGATCCCTCTGGTCTGTACGATCACCTTCGGGCAGCCGATGCGGGTGCAACAGGACGAAACCAAGGCCGACTTTCTGGAACGCGCCCAATCAACGTTGCTGGCACTGTCGGAAACGGCGAGGGAATAGGTGATATGGCAGACAGCTTTCTCTTTCTGCTGGGTTGTGTGCTGGCCGTGCTCGTGGTTGCCACGGGCATCGGGCGATACCTGGTGTTCAAATCGGGGCCGGACGGTCCCAGCCTGACGGTTGATAACCTGAATGCCCGCATCAATGCGTGGTGGGCCATGGTGGCGCTGACCGCATTGGCATTTTTGGCAGGCAAGACCGGTGTTGTCGTTCTTTTCGCGATCTGCTCATTTGCGGCACTGCGCGAATTTTTGACGCTGACAAACATCGAGATCGCGGACCATTGGGCCATCGCAGCCGCCGCGTTCCTTGTTCTGCCGGTGCAATTCATCGCGGTTGGCATGAACTGGTATGGATTCTATTCAATCTTCATCCCGGTCTACGCATTCTTGTTGATGCCAATATTTTCCATGTTCAGCGGCGAGACCGATAATTTTCTGGTGCGCATCGCCGAAGCGCAGTGGGCGTTGATGATCAGTGTCTTCTGTGTGTCTCACGTGCCTGCGCTGCTCAGCTTGGACATTCCGGGTTTCGAAGGGCGGAACCTGTTTCTTATCTTCTTCCTCGTGGTCGTCGTTCAATCCAGCGATGTGTTCCAATACGTCTGGGGCAAGCTGCTTGGGAAACACAAGATCGCGCCCAAGGTGTCACCCTCAAAAACCTGGGAAGGCCTGATCGGCGGCGTGGCAACGGCCAGTGCACTGGGGGCTTCGCTCTACTGGATCACGCCGTTCACCGTGCTACAGGCAATCGGGATGTCCGTTGTCATCACCATCATGGGCTTCCTGGGCGGGTTGGTCATGTCTGCGATCAAACGGGATCGCGGCGTCAAGGATTGGGGTCATCTGATCGCGGGCCATGGCGGCTTCATCGACCGGCTGGATTCGGTCATCTTTTCCGCCCCGATCTTCTTTCACATCGTGCGCTTTTATTGGGACGTTCATTGAACAACGCCTTGTCAGCCGCGCTAAAAAGCACCCCGCTGCATGTCGCGTTTGCGTTTCTTGCGATGGGTGGCTGGGCGATCTATGCAAATGCGGCGCACCCGATGCCCGGACCCTTGCCGGCTGGCTTGGTGCAGGGCAGTATCTCGGCGGGCTTGACGCTGTTTCTCAAGCGGACAGTCGACTGGTTGCGTCCAACGTTCTCTCAGGGCATAGGACATGTAGCACCCGCACTGATCGCATCATCGGCCTCGGCAATTCTGCTGATCATCGCGCATATGTTGGCCGGAACGCCCGAAATCGCCAAAACAATCGCAGTGCCCTTGCTGGTGTCGGCCTCCTATATTCTCACCTACAATTTCATGAGCCAGCGCAGGGCGAGAGAAGAACAACATGAGTGATCTGAATAACCGCCGCCCTCTGGAAAGCCGCAATACGAATTGGGCCAAAAGGTGTGCCGGCTTTCTGGCTGCGCGCGCCATCACACCGAACCAGATTTCGCAGGCCAGTATCGGAGCAGCCCTCATCGCTGGCGGGGCGTTCTGGATGACAGGGCTGACGACCAATGTCATCTTGACAGGCGGCTTGCTTGTCCTGTCCGCGCTGGCCTGCCAACTGCGCCTGCTGTGCAACCTTTTTGACGGAATGGTCGCAATTGAGGCCGGAAAAAGTGCGCCGGACGGGCCATTCTGGAACGAATATCCCGATCGCATCGCTGACATTCTCATCTTTGCGGGCGTGGGGCTTGGCGTTGGATCGCCCGCACTGGGATTTGCTGCTGCGACGATGGCCGTATTGACCGCCTATACCCGTGAACTGGGAACCAGCATCGGACTTTCGCCGAACTTCTCCGGACCAATGGCCAAGCAGCACCGCATGGCGCTGATCACCGGTGCCGCGTTTCTGGCGATGTTCGAACCGCTCTTGCTGACTCCGGGCACGATACTGACCATTGCGTTGTGGGCTGTGGTTGTCGGAGCAATCGCAACATCCGTACGTCGCGCCTATGATATTCGTAAGAGCCTTCTCCAGGGGAAGAGCTCGTGACGCAAGTCCAGATCAGCCTTCACGGCTGACCTTCGCGCATACTGTCAGGTTGATTTTCTCGACCAAGGATTTGCCGACCCGGCGCGCTTCAAACTCTCGGTTTGTCGGCGCAGCCATATCATTCACGAACTGAGGCGGCTCTTTTTCGGGCGGTCGGTGAAGGCGGACACCTGCCCGCGTCAGGATTGGAACCCATCATGTAGACCAGACACCTTTACGCCTGATGGATCGGTCCTTCCGGCGAGCTTGCACCAGAATGTCAAGTATGTCGGTGGCGCTGACCACGGCATGCCAATGCCAGTGCTTTTCGCCCCGGATCATGACGCCACCCCGTCCAGTTACCATGGGTCGGAAAGCAGTCGGCGCAAAGCCCCGGCACGATTCGCTGTGCGAATCCATCTTGCGGGGCTGAAATTGCAAGAGTTCCCCAAAGGGCTTGATCGGCGGGCATTGTGGCGTCAACATCAGAGCTGCGGCGTTCGCCTTGGGAAACGCCGAGGGATTTGGGAAGTTAAGGGAGGCGTTTGTCATGTCTGGCACCAAGAATTCTGCTCTATATATTGCCATTTGTTGGATACTTGGCGGCTTGATCGGGATCGGATTGGCTGTGGTCATTAGTGATAGTGTCCCGGCAATTTTTGCCGCTTTGATCGGGACCGCCGCTGCTGTTGCAATCGCTGTGTTTTCCCAGATCTACATATGCGGTTTCAATGCCGACCATTGGGGGCCGTTTGAAGGCTTCAAGGCGGCGTTCCGTTCGGATCTGAACAGCACCGAGGAGCCAACGGGGCCCGTACGCCAACCAATAGAGGAACCTTCGACGGTGCCGATCAGATCAACCCTGCACTCGGAGGAACAGACAGGGACACAGCCTGATTTGCCTGCCAAGGCACAAGACGGAGATGTGGACGACCTCAAGCAGATCGATGGGATAGGTCCGAAGCTGGAAGAGAAACTAAATGGAATCGGCATTTTTCGCTTTGAGCAGATTGCGGGCTGGAGCCCGGAAAAGGCGACAGAGATCGACCAACAACTGAATTTCAGAGGCCGGATCGAACGCGACAAATGGATTGCGCAGGCCAAGGGCCTGGCGCCTGAATAGCTGAAATCCGACACCTAACTACCCCATCGCTCCGACCACGAAAAAGGTGGTCGTGGATATTCGACCAATGCGCAGCCTTTATGGTGTGGATCATGTTTTCAGGTCAGGCTGGATTGCGGGCGTGCCCGTTGAATCGCAGGCGATAATCGACGCACCGAAAGCCGGAACGGGGGGTCACACTGCTGGGCTGAAGGGTTCGTGGTGCGCCTATTGCAACCGCGAAACGTTCCATCGCCAACCTGTACCACTCGCCGCGTCTTGAATTGCCATCAGCAAAACGCCCGCTCTCGCGAGGGAATGGTGGCGCGAAGTTGTCAAAGCACGATTCGGTATTCGGAGGCGGCTCCTGATGCTAATTTCCAACTTGTAAAATAATGAAACCGTTCTGGTTTACATCTCGTAACGAACTGTAACGAACAGCGATTCCGGCCGGAAAAAACTATAAAAACAAGGCGGATCGTTCCCTGCTTTCTCTTTGTGCAGTGCTCACGCAGTGCTACTCTGTAGGCTGTCGATGGCCAGCTTTGTGTTTTGAAACTGTGCTGGCCACAGGGCCGAAATGCATCCGAAAGCCGTCATGAAACACCAAAGGTGACATCGCCCGGTGATGGCTTGGTGTGGGGGATAGGATGAGAAGACCGTGGCCGACTTTGGCGGCTTTGATCGCGACAGTTCAAGTGGGACGCGGATCAATTGCGCCGGCGCGTCTTGGGGCTGTTGGGCAAGTTGTCCCATATCGCTTCCACGTCATTGCGCATTCGCGAATGCAAGTCGCTCAGTATCGTGTCGCGCAGATCCTCCGGCAGTTGCGCCAGTTCTTCCTGTGCCCGGACAAAGGTGATCGGGTTGGGATTTTGGGCAGCATCTTTGGCTGCAATGGAGACGGCACTGTCGGCCCCTGCGATTTCGGAACTGACCTTTTCCAGGCTCGAAAAGAACCGCTGTGTTGCGTTCGCATCCGGCATGTGGCGACCCTCGCTCAGTCAGGTTTTGGACCGATCCAACATTCGATAGGAAAAAACTGAATGTCTGGTCAATCCAATACTCTCACCGGACTGTTTGAGCAGCGCATGCACCTTATCGGCCATCTTTCGCAGGAGAATGCGAAACATCTGCAGTTCTTGCAACGGCTTAGCGGGCACAAGGTTCTTCTGATGAAGGAGCCGGACACCGAGGAAACGATTATCGCTCAAGAAGACACCCAAGCCCAGCTCGCAGCGTGTCAGGAGCGCATCGAAACATTGGAATCGGAAATGAACAGAGTCGACAAGGCAATTGCCGAAGCCGCGCAAAAGGAGAAGTAAGATGGTTGAGAACAGCGCTTCAGGGCTATCTCTGTTCGACCTGTTGGCCCGAGACTGGTCACTGGAATGCGACGTCATTCAGACCCGTTTCAATTTTGATGACACCGGCGTGGTTTTCAGGTTGCGAAGCGGCAAACTGGCAATGGCATCAACCAGGGACACAGAGAGCCCGAAAATTCGCACGCGCATGGAGTTGGACACGGGGCGTACGATGATACGACCGCGCGAGAACTCCGTTCCTCCCCTGACAACGCCAGAAATAGCCGTGTGCTCTGACCTGCCGATTGCAAGATTTGGTGCACAAGGATTCGCGACTGTCGATCAGGACGGAACGCTTCAGCAAGTAACGGTCGGAGGGCAGGTTGTCATCAGATTGAAACCCGAGACCGACGCAGTGACATCGCTTTGCAGCAGCGTTTCCGGCAGTATTCTTGCGCTGGCCCGGCAGGATCGGATCGTGATCTATAGCACCGAAGACATGAACACGCTGGCCGAAATCGGGCTGAACCATCCGGTGACCTGTTCTGCAATTTCGCCCGATGAACGCACTCTGGCAGCCTGGGGAGACGACACGCTGAGCCTTGTTGATATTCAGAACCCATCGGCCACTCCGAAAATCATCAGATGCGCGGGCGATATTACCGAAATCAGTTGGCGCAAATCCGGCAGCCATCTGTCCTGTGCATCGGCTGACAAGAGCTTTTACATCGTGGATTGCGCGGCAGGAACTGCGCAGCGAGTCGAGGATTTTCCAAGTCCGGTTCGCAACACCGAATTTAGCGAAACCGGCAAAGCGTTGATCGCATCCGGTGCCTTTCGTCTGGTTGGTTGGAGCGCCGATGATCTGCCGGAGAACGACCTTCCGGGCACACCGCTGACAATCGGCAAGCCGGGCTTTGTCGTGATCAACGTGATTGCGACCCATCCCGCACGCGACCTCGTCGCGACCGGCTATGCGAACGGTCTGGTGGCGATCGCAAGTATCGGCAGCATGCAGGAAATGATGTTGCATCAGGAAAAGGCAACCGAAGCCACCAGTCTCAGCTGGTCGAAAACCGGTGAGCATCTGGCAATCGGATTTGCCTCGGGCAAGGCTGCACTCGTCACTTTCCCGGAGCAAATGTTCAAGTAGTCAGTCCCCACCGATACACCCGATGAAGGAGAGACGTTATGGCCGACAAATTGACACCTGAGGAGTTGAGCAAAGACAAGTTCTTTGGTCAGCTTTCGGATATTTCCGCGGAGATGGTTGAAGAGCATGGCAAGGACTTTGCCATGGGTGCCCTGATCATGGCTGCGCAGTGGCTCGCTCGTGGGCAAGATGGCCCCCAGCAGCAAATGGAACACTAGTGCAATTGAGGCGACACGGCGACATCCTGGACATCACCCGTTGCCAGTGTCCAGCGCAGCTGTTCCACGGTGATCTTGGAAATTCGCGCTGTCAGGCACCCCAGATCGTCTTCGGAATTCGGTTGTCTGGCATGGCGGATTGCCTCCAGATCCTCGCCGAAGTCCTTGGTCAACACATGCGAATAGGCGCACATTTCCTGCAACCGAAGAGTAACAAAATAGAGGCAATCGCTGGTTTTGCGGTCTGGCCCGGCGGACCGAAGAGCACCCATCGGTTCGGGCGAGCGATAGGCAGAATGTACTGCCGTGCCAAGGATCGCCTTAACATTCTTGCGCCAGGCCGCATACTCTCCGGACTGATCAAATTCCAGACCTGCGCGATAAAGCTGTTCGCTCACCGCTTTGAAGGCCCGCCCACCGGCGATGTGCCGGCGCCAGAATTCATTGGCCTCTTCGATGGTCGCACAATCGATGAACCGTGCCGCCAGTTTTGGTCGGGACACGAACGCCAGCGCCATGTCGATGTCTTCGGAAATGCTGCGCGCTATCTGCAGCGACGGCGTCGGCAATCCGGTCAGGAACAGCAACCTGATCGCGTCCAGTTGTTCAATCATCCGGAACGTCAGAGCGTGCAGGGCACGCCACTGCGGATTGGTCAGCATGGTGTGTGGTCTGTCGACCGCCATTGCCGCGGTGGCATTCAGCGACGCAACCCAGATGGCCGCCTGCTCGAACATGAGAAACTGGTCAATGGGACCGCTATCTGCTGCAAGGTTCCAGTTGCCGATGGTCTGGCTGCCGCGAAAGCGTCCGATTGTCTTGTGCCACACCTCGTCCAGATCCAGCCTGCCCGCCGACCACATCTGCCGGGTGCGCGCCAACAGTTGCGGCGATACACCGGGATAACGGGCATCGAATGGCACGAATGCCGGAGCGGCAAAACTGGTCGTCATGGCTACGTCAATCCTGATGAGAAAGGTCAAAACAGTCAGCGATCCGACGACGGGCATTGGCCAGGATACCCGGTTGGATGGCTTGAGCGTCGGATATTCCACATTGCGTTGTCAACAATCTCAGCGCGCGAAGCGGCATGAAGTCAGCCTACACACATCTGATCCGACAGACCGGAACGCTGAACCATGCGATGATGCAGACCGCAAAGGTGATGCGGATGAACGGGCTGGAATTACAAGAGCATCTGGCAACAACGGTTGAGCGCAATCCCTTTGTCGACATTGATCGAGGGGTACAGGGGACAGGCACATCGAAAGACGTCTGGACCGAGCGGGAGATTCCCAGCGATACCCGCACCAGCCTCTATCGCCACCTCGCCTGTCAGTTTCCGCTGGTCTTTGACAATGACACGGACATGCGGGTCGCGCTGGTGTTCCTGGAGGAAGTTGACCCCAATGGCTGGCTTGCCGTGCCGGTTGAACATCTCGCCCAGACAAGCGGTTTCGACCCTGCCGATTGCGAACGCGTGCTTGGTCAGTTGCAGACGCTGGAACCGGCAGGCGTGTTTGCCCGTGACCTGAAGGAATGCCTGCGGCTTCAGGCAATGGACCGGGGGTTGCTTGATGAAGTGATGGCAGCCTTGATCACACATCTGGATCTCCTGTTGACGCATGAACTGCCAAAGCTGGCGCGGCGACTGAACACTGACCCGCAGAGCCTGGCCAAGCGGCTGGAGCACATCCGCAGAATGGACCCCAAGCCGGGCCAAGCGTTCAGTTTTGACACGGTCACGCAAACAGCCAGCGATGTATTGGTGAGCGTCACCGACCAGGGTCTGAGTTTTGAGCTGAGCCGGTCCAGTTTCCCGACCATCCGCATGTCGCCTGCATTCGGCGTGAACGGGCAAACGCAATCGCCACACCGTGCTGAGTTGATTGAACTGGTTCGTGAAGCCAAGGCACTGCGAACCGCTGTCGAGATGCGAAGATCGACGACGTTGCTGGTGGTTGCCGCCATTTTCACACGCCAACGCGATTTTCTGGCACATGGATACACGGCACTTTGTCCGATGCGAATGGGTGACATTGCAGACGATGTCAGTGTCAGCGAAGCCACCGTAAGCCGCATTGTATCGGGACTCACGATTCAGTGTCCTTTGGGTAATATCAAGGCGAAATCCTTGTTTTGCAGCCCGGTTTCGATGTGTGACCAACCCAAAACCAGACACGTGGCCCTGCAGATGATCAAAACTCTGATCGCGGATGAAGACAAGAACGCACCCCTCAGTGATCGGAAAATCACCGCCCTGCTCCAGAATGCCGGGATTGAAGTTTCGCGGCGTACCATTACCAAGTACCGACATTCCCTTGGTCTGGAAGCGCCCGGCATTCGGCGCAAGAATGCCAAATTGTCCGAATTGACGGCGCATGTACGCGTGGCAGACGGTTGCCGACGCGGAGATCTGCGACGCTCTGGTCGTGATGGATAGCATTGCTCGGGCGTCTGACATGATTGACCTTTCAGACCCTGAAGACACCGGCATTGTCCCCAATGTACAATACCCATCGCTGCGCCGCATGTGCCCGTCGGACGCATCGGCCATCACCGAAGCACTCTGGGATCCGGAACTGGCGCGCTGGCTTGCGGCTTTTTCGCTTCCGGGCGATCCAGTGGACTACCAGCGATATCTGGATTTCCTCTGTGACCCGGATGTATTCGCGCGTGTTGTCTGTGTCGATGGCAACCCTGTGGGCGTCATCAGTCTGGGAACAGAGCTGTCCTTCTGGATCAAGCGTGCATTTCACCAACGGGGCCTGGGACTGTGGGCCGTACGCAGCTTTCTCGATCAGCTTCCAGATGACACCGGCGTCGTGAATGCGTGTTGCATGTTTGAAAACAAGACCGCCGCAGCTTTTCTGACCCGGCTCGGCTTCAGACGCACTACCGAGCGTTTCCGGCGGTTTTCGTTCGCGCATGGGCATGCGGTCGAATTTCTGCGATTTCAGCTTTGCGTTTCAGGTCAGGATCAATTCCGGAAAGTTGGTCCGAACCCGCGCCCGAGGGACCTCTGAGCGAGAGTGTAACATGCGGTGTAACACGCTTCTTGGTGTAAAAAAGTGTAAAGTATTGCAACAACCTAGCGTCGCGGCGGATCGGTTGCAATTGCATGATCGCCTTTGGTCTTGATCTTTTTCACAAAAGTGTACTCGAATATCTCATACAAATCAAATACTTGCGATTACACCTCATCAGGCGACCTCTTTTTTGGTCTCTCTCTGCGCGTTCTGGCACGGCACTTGCACGTAAGTGTGCATAACGCCGCGTTTCCGAAAACGGGAACCACCAAGAACGAAGGAACAGGGAGTGAAGAACCGCATCGAGCCTGGAGGGATCTTTATCTCTCCTCCGTTTGAAGCAGTGCTGTACGCTTTCAAACCTTTGCCGTGATCCGATCGACCGGAGCTTACCGCCGCAACATTCGTTGGCTGGCGGGGCCGGGTCGAGTGAACTGGCAGCACTTGCTGCCTCCAACGGACCGGTAAACCGGTCAGAGCTAAAGGAGGCTCATGGCATGGCGATAACGCTAAACAAAATAACCTCCCAACGGGGTATCTCGGTGGGTGAAGCCACCAAGAAAATATCCGACCTTGGATGGAATCCCACCTATGTGCAGGAAGCCAATACCTTCCCGACAGACTACAAGATCACCAAAGCGCCGCGCGATCCGATGAAGCAGGTCCTGCGGTCGTATTTCCCGATGGAAGAAGAAAAGGACAATCGGGTTTATGGTGCGTTGGATGCGGCGCTTCGCGGCGACATGTTCCGCAATGTCGAGCCACGCTGGATCGAGTGGATGAAGCTGTTCCTGGCGATCATCCCGTTCCCGGAAATCTCGGCCGCGCGATCGATGGCAATGGTGGCCCGACTGGCCCCCGGTGAAGACCTGCGCACCGGTTTCACCATGCAGATGGTTGATGAGTTCCGGCACTCCACGATCCAGATGAACCTCAAGAAATGGTACATGGAAAACTACATCGACCCGGCCGGGTTCGATATCACCGAAGAAGCCTTTGGCAAATGCTATGCGACAACCATTGGCCGTCAGTTCGGTGAAGGGTTCCTGACCGGCGACACGATGACCGCCGCGTGCATGTACCTGACCGTCGTTGCGGAAACCGCATTCACCAACACGCTGTTCGTCGCGATGCCGTCCGAGGCCGCCCGCAACGGCGACTATGCGCTGCCGACCGTGTTCCTGTCGGTCCAGTCCGACGAAAGTCGCCACATCGGCAACGGGCATTCGCTGCTGATGGCGGCGCTGAAAGAGCCTGAAAACCATCTGCTGCTTGAGCGCGATCTGCGCTATGCGTTCTGGCAGAACCACGCCATTGTCGATGCGGCAATCGGTACCTTCATCGAGTACGGCACCACCAACCGCGACAAAGACAAGGAATCCTACGCGGAAATGTGGCACCGCTGGATCTTTGAAGACTACTATCGGACCTACATGCTGCCGCTCGAAAAATACGGCGTCAAAGTGCACCACGACGATGTGCACGAAGCCTGGAAGCGGATCACCGAAAAAAACTATGTGCACAAGGTTGCCCAGTTCTTCGCGGTTGGTTGGCCGGTGAATTTCTGGCGGATCGAAGCTCAGACCGAGAAAGACTTCGAGTGGTTCGAGCACAAGTATCCGGGCTGGTACGCCGAATTCGGCGACTTCTGGAAATGGTATGCCAAGCTGAGCGTGCCTGGCCAGAAGGTCATCACCTTCAACGAAGAAGTGGGTTACGTCTATCCGCATCGCTGCTGGTCGTGCCTGGTGCCCTGCCTGATCCGGGAGGACATGGTTGTCGATGAAATCGACGGTCAGCTTCACACCTTTGCGCATGAACTGGATCGTTGGACCGCTGTCGAGGCATTCGCCGACGAATACCAGGGCCGTCCGACTCCTGCCATGGGCAAGTTCTCGGGCAAGCGCGAATGGGAAACGCTGTATGACGGCTGGGATCTGGCGGATGCCATCACCGATCTCAACTTTGTCCGCGAAGACGGCAAGACCCTGGTGCCACAGCCGCATCTGCGCTTTGACAACAAGGACATGTGGACGCTTGATGACGTGCGCGGTCACACGCTGGGTTCACCGCTCAACGCTCTGCGTGGCATGTCGGATGCAGAACGCGAAACGCATCTGGCCGAGTATCGCGCCGGTTTCACAATCAATCCCTGCAACTGATCAACAAACAAGCACAGGCCGCTCGGCGGCCTGTGCATCTGAATACAATACGGTGACCAGAAGGATTTCTGGCGCTTGGGGAGATGGAAGATATGGGTGACGTTTACAACGTTAGGCTGGAACCGGTCGGTGTTGAGTTCGAGGTGGAAGAAGATGAAACCATCCTCGACGCCGCATTCCGCCAGGGCATTGCGCTGCCTCATGGCTGCAAGGAAGGCCAGTGTTCCGCCTGCAAATGTATCCGGCTCGATGGCGAAACCGAGTTGTTGAAATACTCGACGTTCGCACTCAACGATTTTGAACGCGAAAGCGGGCATATTCTGATGTGCCGCACGCTGGCCTATAGCGATGTCGAGATCGAGTTGCTGAACTTCGACGAAGAGCTCCTATCCAAGGCCATTCCGGTGAGAGACTTCGACGGTCGCATTGTCAGCTTCGAAAAGCTGACCCATGACATCCGGGGCGTCGAAATCGAAATAGACACACCTCTCAAGTTTTGGGCGGGGCAATATGTCGACATCACGGTCACCACCGAAACGGGGGAGGAGATTACACGCTCGTTCTCCATGGCAAATCCGCCGAGCGAAGCCCAAAAACTCTCGTTCATCATCAAAAAATTCCCGGACGGAAGATTCTCAAACGAACTCGACGCCGGAGGGATCAAGCAAGACGCCAAGGTCAAGATCAGAGGACCCTACGGAATGTGCTTCCGACGCGAAGACCGAAAAGGACCGGTAATTCTCGTGGGTGCGGGATCAGGGATGTCGCCGGTGCGGTCGATCCTTCACGATCAACTGGTAAGCGGTGAAGATCGCCCGATCCTGTTTTTTTACGGCGCCCGTGGACAGGATGACCTGTTCAAGCTTGACGAGATTGACGCGTTGATCAAGTCAAACCCGTCGCTCGAATTTGTCCCTGTGCTCAGCCACGCAGATGACGACGACACCTGGACCGGCGAGCGCGGCTTTGTACATGAATGTGTCGATCGTCGGCTCAAGGAAATGGACATCGACGGGGACGGGGACGTTTATGCCTGTGGCCCCCCGCCGATGATCGATGCGCTTACGCCTGTGCTGTTCATGAACGATTTCGAACTGGACCGCATCTTCTACGACAAGTTCACACCGACTTCCGGTTCATCGGCCCACTGATGCTTGGGCTGATCGCTAGTCATGTGAATGAAACCAATAATGGGAGGCTACAATGGTAGCTACATCAAGTTCTGTCGGGTCTGGCGCTGCGGGTGCAGCCACGTTTGTCGGATCGAACAGCCGCAAATACAACTACTACGAACCGCGCGGCAAACGCGCCACGCATTACGAGGATGTCACGGTTGACGTGCAACCCGATCCCGAACGCTATCTGATCCAGAACTGGATCATCGAGTTCGATGGCGGCAAGGGCGGTGGCGCGTATCAGAAAGAGTTCACACAGGCACTGAGTTCGAACTGGCATGCCTTCCGCGCCCCCGACCAGGAATGGGAACGCACCCACTACCAGCGACAGTCCAAGATTTGTACGATGGTCCAATCGGTGATCGCCAACGCCCGCAAAGCCGGCGCGCACTCGGCGTTTGACAAGTCCTGGAACCGCATCCTGCAGACCCATCTTGGTGCCTGGAAACATGCCGAGTTCGGTCTGGGCACGTCGCTGATGCAGGCGCAGCGCTATGGCTATACCCAGATGATCAACAACGCGACCTTGACCAACTCATCCTACAAGTTGCGTCTGGCACAGGACATCACCTTGTATCTGGCCGAGATCGGTATGGATATTGAAGGCTGGGATGACGAGTTGGGTAAGAAGACCTGGCTGGAAGATCCCATCTGGCAGCCGGCCCGCGAAGCCATTGAATCGATCATGGGCTCCGAGGATTACCTGGAGCAGTACTTCGCCATCAACCTGATCTTTGAACCGCTGGTGGGTGAATTGTTCCGCTCTGGCTTCCTGATGCAGGCGGCTGCCGCGAACAACGATTTCATCACTCCGCCGGTGATTTCTGCAGCCGAAGCCGACTACGAGCGCAATCTGGCCAACACCATCGATCTGATGTTCCTGTTGGCGAATGACGAACAGCACGGCGCACATAACAAGGCGCTGTTCCAGTCCTGGGTCAACAAACATGGTGCCTTGGCTGACAAGGCCGCTCAGGGGCTTCAACCCATCTGGTCGCAGCCGCATTCCAAACCCGTGTCATTCGAGGATGTCAAAGCCGTGTCGCATGAGCGCATCGGTCAGATCCTGAGTGAACTGGGCCTGAACCGCTAATCCAAGGGAGCAATTTTTATGTCAGATATAGCGCGTGACGCGACAAATACGAACATCTTCAAATCGATGAAGGATATCACGTTCGAGCAAACCATCTCACATCAGTGCGGCGTGACCATGAACGACTCGGTCGAGGCGCGGGCGATTGCCGAATTCATGAATGAAGATCCGAAAGTGACGATCACTCATAACCCGGCAACGATCCGCATTGATGGCGAAGGCAAGCTGGTCTTCCAGATGGACGAGATCAGCGAGTTTCTGGGCCGTGAGATGACGGCGGAGACCTTCGAGGTGAACACATCCACCCACTATGGGCGGATGGTGCGGGTTGATGACAACACCGTCGTTCTGTTCGGCAACATGGATGATGTACTCGAATTCGTCGAGTAACCACATCCGTTTTCGCTCTCGGACCCAGGTCCGGGGGCACACCGCATTCTTCATCGACCCACAACTCTGACGACCTTAGGAGGAGCAATATGTTCATTACGAAAGATGGCAAGGAAGTCTTCATCGTCGACGGCCATACCCATTTCTGGGATGGCAGCCCCGAGAACCAAAGCAACATCCATGGCAAGCAGTTCATTGATTGCTTTTACGCCTATCACACCAACCTGAGCCCCCCCGAACAGCTATGGGAAAAGGGGCGGTTCGAGAAGTACTCCGAAGATGATGTATACCGTGACCTGTTCATCGACGGGCCGGATGATGTAGCGATCATCCAGTCGACCTACCTGCGGGATTTCTACAAGAACGGGTTCTCCAGCATCGAACGCAGCACCTCGATGGCGGCCCGCCATCCCGAACGCTTCATCGTGAACGGCTCCTTCGACCCGCGCGATGGGGAAAAGGCGCTGGAATACATCCATTACATGAAAGAAGAATTCGATATCCAGGGCGTGAAAATGTACACCGCCGAATGGAACGGAGAGAGCAAGGGTTGGGCGCTGAACGACCCGGCCGCCTACAAGTGTTTCGAACTTTGCGACAAGCTCGGCATCAAGAACATCCATGTCCACAAGGGCCCGACGATCATTCCGCTGAACAAGGACGCATTTGACGTTCACGATGTGGATTACGCGGCCACCGACTTCCAGAACCTGAACTGGATTATCGAGCATTGCGGATTGCCGCGGCTGGATGATTTCTGCTGGATCGCGACGCAGGAAACCAACGTCTATGCCGGTTTGGCCGTGGTCATGCCGTTTATCCATACACGCCCTCGGTATTTCGCCGAAGTGATGGCGGAATTGCTGTTCTGGATCGGCGAGGACAAGATCCTGTTCGGGTCCGACTATGCGATCTGGACGCCGCAATGGCTGGTCGAAAAGTTCTGGGAGTTCCAGATCCACGAAGACATTTCGGCAGAACGCGTCGGCGTGCAGTTGACCGATGAAGTCAAGGAAAAAATCCTCGGTCTGAATGCGGCCAAGATGTACAACATCGATGTCGAAGCCAAGAAGAAACAGCTGAACGCTGCTCCCGTTCAGATCGCGGCGGAGTAGCGCGATGTTCCTGAAACTCCAGGAAACTGAACAGGCAAACGCGGTCTGGGAATGCCTGGAGCATGTCACCGACCCCGAGCTTGATGAACCTGTGACAGACATGGGTTTTATCGAGCGCATCTCGGTAGACCCACAGCAAAAAAGGGTGGAAGTCGAGTTTCGGCTTCCTACCTACTGGTGTTCGCCGAATTTTGCCTTCCTCATGGCGTTCGACATTCGCAGTGCGGTCTCAACTCTGCCCTGGGTGAACCATGTCAACGTGACGCTGAACGATCACTGTTTCGCGGATCGCGTAAATGATGGCGTCAACGGAAATCACGAATTTTCAGATGTCTTTGCCGACTACTGCGACGGCGAGAATCTCGATGCGGTGCGTCTGAAGTTCCTGGAAAAGGCCTTCATCCGGCGCCAGGAGACCGTTTTGCTGGGGCTGGAAGCCAAGGGGTATTCGGGCGCAGACATCGTGAACATGACGCTTGAAACCCTTGATGCGGTCCATTTCACAGGCTGCGAAGAAGCCAAGCAGAAACCCAGATACAGATCGCTCTTGGTGTCGCGGGGCCTGGCTACTGGCCTTCACGATCCGGCGTTTGTGACCTGGGAAGGTGACCGGCTGACCATCGACGGATTGAGAGGCTATCTCGCCACTCTGCGCGGCGTCCGCATCAATATGGAGTTCAGCGGAGCGCTGTGCCGGGGCTTGCAATCGACCCGCTACAAAGAAGTCGAGATCGGCAAGGACGGGCCAACATTGATCGATTTCATTCTGCACCGCGTGCCCCCGAAGGGTGCGGGCGGCAAATCCGGAGTGACCACCTAGCCAATCACAAACACGGGCGTCTCAGACTTCATCAAACAAAGTGTCCAGGCATACACGTCCTGGCAGGGAGAGCATCATGGCCAAACTTCTCATACATAACGGAACTGCGCGTCAGGCGCTTGCGCGGGGCGTGGCACAACTCGCAGCAGCGGTCGAGCCCACCCTTGGCCCCAAGGGCCTGAACGCCATGATCGATCGCCCGATCGGCACCCCACTAGTGACCCGCGATGGGGTGTCAATCGCCTCGGAGATTGAATTGCCGGATCGGTTCGAAAACATGGGCGCGCAGGTCGTGCGCGAGGTATCGATGCAGACAAACGAGGTGGCCGGTGACGGAACAACCACGGCGATCGTATTGGCCAATGCCCTGATCCAGCAGGGTGTGAGGATCACCGAGCAGGGCGTCAAGCCGGTTGATTTGTGCAAGGGGATCGACCTCGCGGTAGAGCGCATCATTCAGGAGTTGGATGAGAGTGCACGCTCCTGTGACGAAAACACTGACTTTTTGACAGCCGTTGCGCGTGTGTCGGCCACCGATCCTGAACTGGGATCACTCGTGGCCGAAGCCTACGGCCGGGTCGGCAAGGAAGGCGTGATAACCACTGATTTTTCCGTGACCATCGACACGACCCTTGAAGTGGTCGAGGGAATGTCCTTTGAACGGGGATATATTTCGCATCACATGGTCACGGACCGCGACAACATGGAGGCGGTTCTTGAGAACCCGCTGATCCTGTTGTCCGATCAGAAAATCCTGCATCCCGATATCTTGCAGAACGCGCGCGATATAGCCAGTCGCGAAAACCGCCCGTTGCTGATCGTCGCGGAAGAGATCGCCCCCGAAGTGGTGATTTCGTTGATGAACGAAGGCGGCGCGGGCAAGTACCTGATTGTTCACCCGCCGGAATATGGCCATTGGCGTTCGGCAATGATGGATGACCTGGCGATACTCACCGGTGGTGAAGTGCTTGCGCGCGATTTGGGCAAGAAGATTGAAAACGTCACACTTGAACAACTTGGTGGCGCTCAGAAGGCCAAGGTCAGCGCATCACTGACCAGCATCATTCGTGGTGAGGGCGAGCCATCAGCGATCAGGGCGCGGCGCGATCAGGTGCAGCGTCAACACGATGTCGCCCCACCCAATATCGAACAGGACAAACTGCGAGAGCGGCTTTCCAAGTTGTCCGGCGGTACTGCGGTGATCTACGCGGGCGGTTTCACTCCGGTAGAGCAAAAGCGCAAGATACAGCTGATCGAGGATTCGCTTTGTGCTGTTCAAGCCGCTGCCGAAGATGGCGTGGTCGCGGGTGGCGGCACGGCGCTGGCCCAGATCGGCGCGGTGCTGGATGATCTTGTCTCGGACAACGAAGGCGACGTCTGCAAAGGGGTCGATCTGGTCCGGTCGGTTCTCACCCGCCCGATGGAGCGCATCGCCAGCAACGCCGGCGCCGACCCCTGCGCGGTGGTGGCTTCGGTCATCTCGGCGCAACCGGGGTACGGATATGACGCCTCGGGCGGTGAGTTCCGCGACATGTTCCAGGCAGGGATCATTGATCCCGCGCGGGTGACCGCCAGCGCGTTGGTAAATGCGGCATCTGTGGCCACGCTGATCCTGACGACAGAAACCTTGGTGGGCGATCTGGCCGAAGGCGAGGCCGACCCAACCGAAGGTCCTGCCCTGGGCGGCGGTGCCGAGCTTTTGGGGCGCCCGTAATCCCAAACACGGTTCGGCAGCGCAGCCGAACCGGAACAAGATCTGAACCAGAAGGAGCGAAACATGAAAGCCGCACGGTTATACGAATACGATCCGGCCATGAATGTTGAGTTGAAGATTGAAGAGGTGGCAGCACCGACGATCAACTCGGCTGATGAAGTGATCGTCAAAGTGGGGGCGGCAGGTTTGTGCCGCACCGACCTTCACATCATCGAAGGTGTCTGGAAAGACATCATGGATACCGAGGGCAGCCTCTTGCCCTATGTCATGGGGCATGAAAATGCCGGTTGGGTCGAGGACGTTGGCAGCAATGTTACCTCGATCAAACCGGGCGACGCGGTGATTTGTCATCCGCATCGAAGCTGTGGCATTTGTCTGAACTGCCGGTATGGCCACGATATGTACTGCGACCACGGTCTGTTTCCCGGTTTGGGCCTAGACGGCGGATTTGCCGAGTATTTCATCACCAACGAAAGCTCGCTGATCAAACTGAATACGAATGTCACGCCGCTGGAGGTCGCGCCAATGGCCGATGCGGGGATCACCGCCTACCGTGCGGCGAAACGCGCCGCCGCGCTGGTCTATCCCGGAGCCTACGTCACCGTCCTGGGCGTGGGTGGCCTCGGACACATTGCGATCCAGTGCCTGAAACACCTGTGCGGCGCGCGCGTCATCGCGATTGACCGCGAACCCGGAGCACTGGCCTTGGCCAAGGATCTGGGGGCCGATGTCGTCATCAACGGCGACGGAGACTTGATCGAAAAAGTCATGGATGCAACCGGCGGCGGCAGCCATGTGGTCATCGATTTTGTCGGTGAACTAGGCGTCGAGAATGTCTGCTGGAAACTGCTGCGGCAGGGAGGCGAGCTGATCGTGGTCGGGTATGGCGGCACGATCGAAGTTCCGACGGTCGAATTGGTCGTCAACGAGATCAAGATCGGCGGCAGTCTGGTTGGAGACTACACCGAACTGGTCGAGCTGATGGAACTGAACGCGGATGGGCTGGTCAAGATGCACCAGACTGAATACTCGCTCGCCAACATCAATCAGGCCATCGACGATTTCAAAAGCCGACGGTTCACTGGCCGCGGGGTGATTGTGCCCTGAGCACGGCTTTGCTTGAACCTGGACCAGAGGTGACATGCGTCTTTCGCAACAGCCCTGGTCCGTTCAAGGCGTTTCGCGACAAACCTGACTCACCGAACGCTGCCTGTGATCATAGATCCAAGGCGTCGGGTGAAACCAGCTGACGCAGGTCAAACGCGAGGCGCTCCAGGTGGCGGCAGGGTTCAACCTGACCGCCACATCTATTTTCCACGGTCCAGATTGTACTGTCGGATTTTCCGGTACAAAGTCGGGCGTGATATTCCCAGCGTCAGGGCAACTTTGGTCAAGTTCCCGTTCTCCCGACCTATGGCGCGCTGAATGGCAACGGATTCAATGCCATCCAAATCCATCTGCCCCGTGGCCGCAGCGGGGGTTCCTCCAAACAGAAAGTCACTTGACTGAGGGTTACAAATTTCATCTGGCAAATCGCTGAGGCCAACAGCGCCATCCCCGTGCAGCAGGCACAGGCGCTCGATCGTGTTGCGTAGCTCTCTTACGTTGCCCGGCCAGCGATACGTCCGCAGGGCGGCCATCGCCTCGGGAGAAAACTCAAGAATCCCGCGTTCGAATTTTGTGGAAAGCGTGAAATTGAAATGCTGGACCAACTGGTCGATATCCCGGCCTCGTTCACGCAGGGGAGGCACGTCAATGACGATCGTCCCGATGCGATAGAACAGATCGCGCCGGAAACGGCCGGCTTCGATATCCTGACGTAGATTCCGGTTGGTCATGGCAATCAACTGAACGTCAATAGGTCGACGTTTGTTGCACCCGATCCGATAAACCGCGCGTTGTTCAAGCGTTCGCAGTAGGTAGGTCTGCAGTTCCGGGGGCATATCGCCGATTTCATCCAGACATAGGACGCCGCCATTGGCTTGCTCGAACTTGCCGGATTTGCCTTCACGCAGCGCACCGGTAAAGGCGCCGGCGACATGGCCAAACAGCTCTCCGCCAATCAGTTCCCCAGAAATCGCAGCACAGTTCACCGCAACATAGGGCACATCTTCCTTGGTGTGATGACTGTGAATCAGACGCGCAAACAGTTCCTTTCCAACCCCCGTTTCACCTTGAACCAGAACCGTCACATTGGCCATTGCCGCCCGGCGCGCGAACTCGATGGCTTCCAGCATTTTCGGGCATTCGCCAATAATGACGATTTCACTTTCCTCAACGCCCGCCCGGGGTTTAATCGTTACACCCTTGAGCTTGGGACGCGTCAGCGATGGCGCCTTGCCCGGCAGGATCAGTGCGGCCCCCTGAACTTCATTTCCGGATTTCAGAATGTCGATCACCGTGGCAGCCAGGTTGGGCGGCAGCGCCGCAGCAAGGTCACCATCCGTCATACCGGAGCTTAGGTTCAGTAATTGCCGACCGATAGGCAGGTTGTCGCGGCTTTGGTCGGATGCCTTGTCGGTATTCCGGCTGAACACAATGCGGCCGGAACTGTTCAGGAGCACAATTGCCTCGTCGCTGTCATGCGTTCTGGGCAAGTCAATGTAGGCTTCCAAGAGTGTCGTGCGTTCCTGGCGCTGCTGTTCAGCCAAGGCAATCTCGATTTCACGGGCCGCTGCCACGACGAGCGCCACATTGTGGGGCTGAAAGATATCGGGCGGTCCGGACAGGTCGACAACACCGATGATGGATCTGTCCAGCGGGTCGAACACCGGAACACCCGCGCAGGTCCAAGATTGTATACCCTGACAAAAATGTTCGCTTGCATGCACATAGGTTGGCTTGCCGGTCCGAAGCGCCGTTCCGATCCCATTTGTGCCAATCACAGCCTCATCCCAGACACCGCCGATTTCCAACTGGATTTCCTGCCCCAGTTCCAAGGTCTGGGGATCGCCAATGGCGTCGATAACAGTACCCGTTTGATCGGTTAGAATCAGGATCGCACCGGAATCCGTCAGGTGCGGTGCCAATCGCTCAAAGGCGGCTCGCGCCGCCTGACAGAGCGACCTGTTCTTGCGGCGCAGAACAGAGACATCCTCCTCGCCAATCTTCTGCGGCGTCGCGACAGCCAGCGCGCTTATCCCCGAATCCGTGCAACGCGCCCAGGATTCCAATATCTCCGACCGCACGGATTGTTCGATTTCCTCGTCTGCCCGTCCACGTTCCACATATTTTTCCCAGGCACGTGTCGTCGCATGAGAGATGCGTTCAGCTTCAGACGAGGATTTCCGTCTGTTCATTCGGTTCATGGCGTCGAAATAGGTCGTTCGCATATGTCACCTTTCGGTGAGGAAACCACAAAAATGCCCGCTGAAACCAGTGGCACGTGTCGCTTCAGATTAGAGATTAAGCCTGTCTTTGATCACGCCAACGAATTTGTTCTCGATGTCGTCAGACTCGATCACGATCCCGTTGAGATCGGCCAGAAGATGCTCGACATCGTCGTCCACCGGCGACACAAACCCGTTTTCCTTGGTCGCCAACGCAAAGAACTTCTGTCCGTTCTTCACGCGCATCTGCCCAAGAAACTGCATTTGTTTCCCAGCGTTTGCATCCACGACAATGACGCGACCGTTCAAGCTGACGCGAACCGCGGGTTCTGGCGGTGTGGGGCTGGATGGGCCCCCCATGATATGAATACTCAGACCGTCAGCTTTGGGCTCTTCTTTCGCCTTGGCCATCGCAGTACGCGAGCGGGAAAACTCGCCACCGCTGAACTGATCGGCGAGCCGATGTATCGTGGTCCTGTTTTCACTAATGAGTCGCTTGGCCGCGACATCCTCGCGCCTCGGCCCATCTTTCTTCGAAAAAATATCAACCATGTTTGCCTTTCACGGCTCAACTGGCAGTATCCGCGCCCCCCGACGTCGTATAGAAAAGATCCGGAGTTCGTGGACCAGATGGCACTTCCGAGTTCCGTGTAAATTCCTTAAGCTCCCAAATTAATGTAACGTCAATGCATGTTTCAGTCCAGAATTTTCGCGACAGAATGCCAGCAAAATATGGCCTTTTTGGCCCAATAGGGGCGCGATCTCGCCGGTCAGGCGGCGCCATCGCGCGACTTGCGAACCGACATGATCCAGCGCTCGGTCTACATCACGGTTTTGGGCGCCTCATCGGGCGCAGCCGAATAGAACGCAAGAGGACAGTTCGACTGGTCGTATCGCGAACGTCCGGCGTCCCATTGCGTTTGGCAACCGCTTCGCCCAAATGGTGCCTTTTCAGGCGCCATTTTTCAGAATCAGGCTTCGGTCCAGTGTTGACATCGCGACCCGGTGCGCCGGCACCAATCTACCGGCAATCAGGGGCAAAGAACCAAAGTATCGACAAAAAAGGCCCTATTCGATCCGAAATGGGACTATTCTGCGCGTGTTCGTGTCTACCTCGATTTTGCGATCAATGGGTGGAACTGCCCGTTGCGGACAGTTCTTGCGATTGCAAATCCTGCATGAGACGCCGATCTTTTCGTAAGCTTCAAGCGAGTTCACCTTGAGGTCATCACCATAGACGATGTCCCTTGCAAAATCGGCCGGACTGCCAAGTGCGATTGCATATCGTCTGATCGGCGCACGGAATCCCCTCCCTCGCTTTGTGATCGTCCGTGCGATGCATACATAGCGCTCTCCGTCGGGCGTTTCGGCCAGCTGCCGCACGATCTCTCCCGGCGTTTCAAATGCCTGATGAACATTCCACAAAGGACAGGCACCGCCATATCTGGCAAATTGCAAACGGGTCGTACTATGGCGTTTCGTGATCGCCCCTGCCCTGTCGACACGCATGAAATAGAACGGCACGCCTTTGGCCCCCGGCCGCTGCAACGTGCTCAGGCGATGCGCGACCTGCTCGATACTGGCACCGAATCTGCCCGCCAGAAGATCGAGATCATGGCGGAAATCCGAGGCGAGCGCGAGGAACTCCCCATAGGGCATCACCGTAGCCCCGGCGCTAAAATTTGCCAGACCGATCCGCGCAATCGAACGTCCTTCCGGGGACTGAAACGCAGCTTTGTCGATCAGCCGGTCAATTTCCTCGGAATCTTCGAGCAAGGCAATCTGGTGCCAAAGCAGGAAAATCTGGCTGGGCTCCGGATGCTCGCGGTTGATGAGCAAGAGCTTTGAGTCCGCACGATACTCGCTGAGACTGTCCTTGGGCAGATTGTCGCGTTCGAACGAAACTGTAATACCATGTTTCTTGGACAGGCGATCAATCGCAGCGTGTTTGTTGTTGATTCCGTCAATTCCCGACTCGCGCGCGCGCGCCTCCGCAGCCTTGTCGAGAGCGTCAAAATAGTTGTCGCTATAGTGGAAAAAGTCCCGCACTTCTTCATAGGGCAGTGGTATGGCGGGAATCTGACCGCGCTCCAGTATGTCATTCAGCGAAACCAGGCTATTTTGCAGGTTTTGGTAGCCGCTGTGGAAGGCAATGAGGGCGTGCGCGAACGCTGGAGAGTGGGAAATTGCCGATTTTGTTTCCTGTTTCGACGGACGTCGCCCTGCCAAAATAGGATCTGCGAGCGCCTCATGCAGGTCTGCAGCGAGACGAAGACTCTCATCTTCCGCAAAAGTTGTGAGGTCGATATCAAATTTTTCAACAAGCCCCAGCATGACCGCAGCCGAGAGAGGCCGTTGATTATTTTCCAGTTGATTCAGATAGCTGGCCGATATGCCAAGCCGTTTTGCGAAATCCCTTTGTGATAATTTTTCATTTTTTCGCAAATTGCGAAGTCGAGCGCCCGCGAAGAGTTTACGCTCAGCCATGAGCGTGTTCACAAATTTGCAAGTTGCGACCTCGTATTTTGCGAACGATTTGCATGTACGCCCTTTTTCATTTTCATTCAAAGCCCCTGTTGTGCAACGTTGCCTAGCACGCTTTGCCCGCAAATCAAATCAAAGTCGGTTTTCGGAGTGCGGTTGCGAGGCGTGTTGAGGGGGTTGAGGTGACAACGGAGGTTGTTTGCGGTCACAGGGTGTAACCGTAGGTTGTTGCTGTTCGTTACTAAACCAAGCCGTCGATCGAAACACTGTTTTGACACCGTCAATATTGGACGAGGGATTCTGCGATGATAGATACGAATAAGGAACTCGAAGCGCGGCGTGCCGAGGCTTATGCGGGTGGTGGACAAAAGCGAGTCGACGCCCAGCACGCCAAGGGAAAACTGACAGCGCGTGAACGCATCGAAGTGCTGCTGGATGAAGGCAGCTTCGAAGAGTTCGATACATTCGTGGCGCATCGCTGTACTGATTTCGGAATGGACAAGGTCAAGATGCCCGGCGATGGGGTCGTCACCGGCTGGGGCACGGTCAATGGGCGCCAAGTCTATGTATTCAGCCAGGATTTTACCGTCTTTGGCGGATCCCTGTCTGAAACGCATGCCCAGAAGATCTGCAAGATCATGGATATGGCCATGAAGGTCGGCGCGCCGGTGATCGGCCTGAACGATTCGGGTGGCGCGCGTATTCAGGAAGGTGTGGCATCGCTTGCCGGCTATGCAGAGGTCTTTCAACGCAACATCATGGCCAGCGGCGTCGTGCCCCAGATCAGCGTGATCATGGGCCCCTGCGCGGGTGGTGCGGTGTATTCGCCGGCGATGACCGATTTCATCTTCATGGTGAAAGACACCTCCTACATGTTCGTGACCGGGCCTGACGTCGTAAAGACCGTCACCAACGAGCAGGTAACTGCGGAAGAGTTGGGCGGGGCGAGCACCCACACACGCAAGTCCAGCGTGGCCGACGCGGCCTTTGAAGACGACGTCTCGGCCCTGGCAGAAGTCCGGCGCCTCATCGATTTCCTGCCACTCAACAACCGCGACAAGGCACCGGTGCGTCCGTTCTTTGATGAACCGGGCCGGGTAGAGAAATCACTGGACACTCTGGTCCCCGATAACCCAAATCAGCCGTATGACATGCGCGAATTGATCCGCAAGACCGCGGACGAAGGCGATTTCTACGAAATTCAGGCGGATTTTGCCAAGAATATTCTCACCGGCTTTGCCCGCCTTGAGGGTCAGACCGTGGGTGTCGTGGCCAACCAGCCGATGGTGCTGGCCGGGTGTCTGGATATCGACAGTTCACGCAAGGCAGCGCGGTTCGTCCGGTTCTGTGACGCGTTCGAAATCCCGATCCTGACCTTTGTCGACGTGCCGGGGTTCCTGCCGGGGACATCGCAGGAGTATGGCGGCGTGATCAAGCATGGGGCAAAGCTGCTCTTTGCCTATGGCGAAGCGACGGTGCCCAAGGTCACGGTGATCACCCGCAAGGCGTACGGCGGTGCCTATGACGTGATGGCATCCAAGCACCTGCGCGGCGATGTCAACTATGCCTGGCCGACCGCCGAAATCGCCGTGATGGGCGCCAAGGGCGCAACAGAGATCATTCACCGCGCCGACTTGGGCGACGCCGACAAGATCGCGGCGCACACCAAGGACTACGAGGATCGGTTTGCCAATCCCTTTGTCGCTGCCGAACGCGGCTTCATCGACGAGGTGATCATGCCACATTCCACCCGGCTTCGCGTGGCGCGGGCGTTTGCTGCATTGCGAACCAAGCAGCTAAGTAATCCATGGAAAAAGCACGACAATATTCCGCTGTAGGGGGCCGTTTGATGTTCAAGAAAATACTCATTGCCAATCGTGGTGAAATTGCCTGCCGCGTGATCAAGTCCGCTCGCAAGATGGGGATCAAGACGGTGGCGATCTACTCGGATGCCGACCGGGAGGCGCTGCATGTCGAGATGGCCGACGAGGCGGTTCACATTGGTCCACCACCCGCGAACCAATCCTACATTGTCATTGACAAGGTCATGGAGGCGGTCCGCCAGACGGGTGCCGAAGCCGTTCATCCTGGATACGGTTTTCTAAGCGAAAACAGCAAGTTCGCCGCGGCTCTTGAAGCTGAAGGCGTTGCCTTTATCGGCCCACCGCGCGGCGCGATCGAAGCGATGGGTGACAAGATCACCAGTAAAAAGATCGCACAAGAGGCAGGTGTTTCCACGGTTCCCGGCGTGATGGGGCTGATCGAAGACGCCGAAGACGCGGTGAAGATCTCGAACGAGATCGGCTACCCGGTGATGATCAAGGCCAGCGCCGGCGGTGGCGGCAAGGGCATGCGCATCGCCTGGAATGACGACGAGGCGCGCGAGGGCTTCCAGAGTTCCAAAAACGAGGCCGCCAGCAGTTTTGGCGATGATCGGATTTTCATCGAAAAGTTCATCACCCAGCCAAGGCACATCGAAATTCAGGTGCTGGGCGACAAGCATGGAAATTGCCTTTATCTGAACGAGCGCGAATGCTCGATCCAGCGACGCAATCAGAAGGTTGTGGAAGAGGCCCCCTCCCCGTTCCTTGACGCACAAACCCGCAAGTCGATGGGCGAACAGGCGGTCGCGTTGGCGCAGGCGGTTGACTACAGCTCAGCCGGGACCGTCGAGTTCATCGTCGATGGCGATCGCAACTTCTATTTCCTCGAAATGAACACGCGGCTCCAGGTGGAGCACCCTGTGACGGAACTGATCACTGGCGTCGACCTGGTCGAACAGATGATCCGCGTGGCCTACGGCGAAAAACTGAAGCTGACTCAGAACGACATCGGCATCAACGGCTGGTCCGTCGAAAGCCGCCTCTATGCCGAAGATCCATATCGCGGTTTTCTGCCTTCCATCGGGCGTTTGTCACGCTATCGCCCGCCTGCCGAGGTGGCCGAGAAGGATCACGCCGTTCGCAACGATACCGGCGTTTTCGAGGGCGGCGAGATCAGCATGTACTACGATCCGATGATCGCCAAGCTGTGCTCGTGGGCACCAAACCGTGCCGATGCCATCGAAATCATGCGCGATGCGCTGGACGAATTCGAGATCGAGGGTATCGGGCACAATATCCCGTTTCTGGCGGCCGTGATGGATCATCCGCGTTTCATATCGGGCGACATCACCACCGCCTTTATCGAGGAAGAATACCCCGATGGTTTCGCGGGTGTCACACTGGGCGACGAGGCCCTGCGCCGGATCGCGGCGGCGGCATCCGCAATGCACAGGGTTGTCGAAATCCGGCGCGCCCGGGTATCGGGTCGGATGGACAATCACGAACGTATTGTAGGGACCGACTGGGTTGTCACCCTTCAGGACCAGAGCTTTGCAGTCGAGATTTCGGCAGACCGTGAGGGGTCGACCATCAAATTCGAAGATGGCACCACGTCTCGGGTCACATCCGACTGGGTGCCGGGCCGTAGCCTGGCCCTGATTGAAGTGGATGGTGTGCGGATGCCCCTGAAGGTGGATGACCGGACCGAAGGGTTCCGGATTCGCTATCGCGGAGCAGATCTGGATGTTTCCGTCCGCACCCAGCGTATCGCGAAACTGGCAGAACTGATGCCCGAGAAAGTCGCGGCCGACACCTCCAAACTGCTCTTGTGCCCGATGCCGGGGCTGGTTGTGTCCATTGCCGTGTCCGAAGGCGACGAGGTTCAGGAAGGCCAGGCCCTGGCCAGCGTCGAAGCGATGAAGATGGAAAACGTTCTGCGGGCCGAACGCGCCGGAACCGTATCGAAGATCAACGCCGCGCCGGGTGACAGCCTGGCAGTGGATGACGTGATCATGGAGTTCGAATGACCCCCTGTTGATACGCGACTGCAGGGAACCATTGAGGGAGGGGGATCGATGCCTGACAAGATAGACACCTGGAAGAAACTGGCCGAGCGGGAGCTGAAGACCCGAACGCCTGATGATCTGGTCTGGGCCACGCCCGAGGGGATCAAGGTCAAACCGGTATACACCGAGGCCGATCTCGCTGATATCGGACACATGGGCTCGCTGCCTGGTGAAGCACCGTTCTTGCGGGGGCCGCGCGCCACGATGTACGCGGGCCGCCCCTGGACGATCCGTCAATACGCGGGGTTCTCGACGGCCGAGGAGTCGAACGCCTTTTACCGCAAGAACATCGCGGCGGGTCAGCAGGGCTGTTCGGTCGCTTTCGATCTGGCGACACATCGCGGATATGACAGCGACCACCCGCGCGTGGTCGGCGATGTCGGCAAGGCAGGCGTGGCGATCGACAGTGTCGAGGATATGAAGATCCTGTTCGATGGAATCCCTCTGGACAAGATGTCTGTCAGCATGACAATGAATGGCGCGGTAATCCCGATCCTGGCGAACTACATTGTCACGGGTGAAGAGCAAGGCGTTGATAAAGCACAGCTTTCCGGAACCATTCAGAATGATATTCTGAAGGAGTTCATGGTCCGCAACACCTATATCTACCCGCCGGAACCGTCGATGCGGATCATCTCGGACATCATCGAATACACCTCCGATCACATGCCCCGCTTCAACTCGATCTCGATCAGCGGCTACCACATGCAAGAGGCCGGTTCGAACCTAGTGCAAGAGCTTGCCTTCACGCTCGCGGACGGTCGCGAATATGTGCGCGCAGCCATCGCGCGGGGCATGGATGTAGACAAGTTC
Source organism: Sedimentitalea todarodis (assembly GCF_032595355.1). Taxonomy (NCBI): domain Bacteria; kingdom Pseudomonadati; phylum Pseudomonadota; class Alphaproteobacteria; order Rhodobacterales; family Paracoccaceae; genus Sedimentitalea; species Sedimentitalea todarodis. Next base: position 177,356 of record NZ_JASMWN010000007.1, read on the forward strand.
GCCGGGCGTTTGAGCTTCTTCTTTGCCATCGGTATGAATTTCTTCATGGAAGCCGCGAAGTTGCGCGCTGCGCGGCTGCTGTGGTCGCGGATCATGGATGAATTCAACCCGCAGAAACCGCAGAGCCGGATGCTGCGCACGCACTGCCAGACCAGTGGTGTCAGCCTGCAAGAACAGGATCCCTATAATAACGTCATCCGCACCGCATATGAAGCCATGTCAGCGGCCCTTGGCGGCACGCAGAGCCTGCACACCAATGCGCTGGATGAGGCAATTGCCCTGCCGACTGAGTTTTCGGCCCGGATCGCGCGCAACACCCAGCTGATCCTGCAGGAAGAGACCGGCATCACCAATGTTGTCGACCCGTTGGCCGGAAGCTACTATGTTGAGAAGCTGACCGCCGATATGGCCGAAGAGGCGTGGAAACTTATCGAAGAGGTCGAGGAACTGGGCGGGATGACCAAGGCGGTCGCCAGCGGCATGCCCAAATTGCGGATCGAGGAATCCGCCGCCCGGCGTCAGGCTGCGGTTGACCGGGGCGAAGAGGTGATCGTCGGTGTCAACAAGTATCGCCTTGAAAAAGAGGATGATATCGACGTTCGCATGATCGACAACGAAGAGGTTCGTCGCGCCCAGGTGGCCCGGCTGGACCGTATTCGTGAAACGCGAGATCAGGCGGCCTGCGATGCAGCACTGGCTGCGCTCGAAGAGGGCGCGCGGGGCAATGGCAACCTCCTGGCGCTGGCGGTCGAGGCCGCTCGCGCGCGGGCGAGTGTGGGAGAGATTTCAGACGCTATGGAAAAGGTATTTGGCCGCCATCGCGCGGAGATCAAGACTTTGGCGGGCGTGTACAGCGCGGCCTATGAAGGGGATGAGGAATTCTCGAAAATTCAGCAAGACATTGAGGCCTTTGCCGAAACAGAGGGGCGCCGCCCCCGCATGATGGTCGTCAAGATGGGTCAGGATGGTCATGACCGGGGTGCAAAGGTGATTGCCACCGCCTTCGCCGATATCGGATTTGACGTGGATGTCGGGCCATTGTTCCAGACTCCGGATGAGGCGGCACAGGATGCGATCGACAACGATGTGCATGTCGTCGGAATCTCCAGTCAGGCCGCGGGACATAAAACACTTGCACCGCAGCTTGTCGAAGCCCTGAAGGCGAAAGGGGCAGAGGATATTCTGGTGATCTGTGGCGGCGTTGTGCCGCAGCAGGACTATGAATTTCTCAAGTCCCGGGGCGTGAAAGCCATCTTTGGTCCCGGTACCAACATTCCTGACGCAGCCCGAGATGTTATGGCCCTGGTTCGCGAGGCCCGCTCAGCAGGAGACACAAAATGACCGAGAGATCTGCAGCCGAACAGGCCCTGCGCGAAGCTGCTCTGCGGTATCACGAGTTTCCGACGCCCGGCAAGCTGGGGATACGCGTGACCACGCCGATGACGACGCAGCGCGACCTGTCGCTGGCCTATTCGCCAGGCGTCGCCGAAGCCTGTATGGATATTCACGAGAATCCGGCGGATGCCTTTCGCTACACCGGCAAGGGCAACAGGGTGGCTGTGATCTCAAACGGGACGGCAGTGCTGGGTCTGGGTGACATTGGCGCACTGGCGTCAAAACCGGTGATGGAAGGCAAGATCGCCCTCTTCAAGAAATTCGCCGACCTCGACGGATACGACATCGAAGTGAACGAGGACGACCCGGCCAAGCTGGCCGAGATCGTGATCGCTCTGGAACCGACCTTTGGTGCCGTCAATCTTGAAGACATCAAGGCCCCTCAGTGTTTCGAAGTTGAGCGCATCTGCAAAGAACGGATGAACATCCCGGTCTTTCACGACGATCAGCACGGGACTGCGATCGTGGTGGCCGCGGGCGCGATCAACGCCATGCGTATTGCCGGCAAGAAATTCGAGGATATCAAGGTTGCCGCCGTCGGCGGCGGGGCGGCAGGCATTGCCTGTCTGACTTTGCTGATGGATCTGGGCGTAAAGCATGAAAACATCTGGATGTGCGACCGCAAGGGCCTGTGCCACATGGGCCGCGACGATCTTGATGCCACCAAGCAGAGGTTTGCCCAGCCGCCGCAGGACGGGACCCCGCAGATCGATGATGTGATCAATGGGGCCGATCTGTTCCTTGGCGTATCGGGTCCCGGGGTAATCACTGCGGAAACGATCAAGACGATGGCCAAGGATCCCGTGATCATGGCGCTGGCCAATCCCACGCCCGAGATCATGCCGGAAGACGCAAAAGCCGCTCGTGAGGATGCGATTATCTGTACCGGTCGATCAGATTACCCCAATCAGATCAACAATGTCCTGTGCTTTCCGTTTATCTTTCGCGGGGCGCTGGATGTCGGCGCGACCCAGATCAACGAGCCGATGAAGGTGGCCTGTGCCCATGCGCTTGCTGATCTGGCGCGCAAGACATCCTCGGCTGAGGCGGCGATGGCCTATCGCGACGAGCGGATGGTCTTTGGTCGCGACTACCTGATCCCCAAGCCGTTCGATCCGCGCCTCTTGGCGACCGTGGCAAGTGCCGTGGCTCAGGCGGCGATGGATTCCGGCGTGGCGGAACGGCCGGTCGATATCGAGGCGTATCGCGCCAAGCTCGAAGTCAACGTATTCAAGACTGCGCTGATCATGCGGCCGGTGTTCGATTCCGCAACGCGATCCAGCCGCAAGGTGATCTTTGCCGAAGGCGAGGATGTTCGTGTGCTGCGTGCTGCCCAGGGTATGATCGAAGAAGGCATCGCGAACCCTATTCTGATCGGACGTCCTGACGTCATCCAGTCGCGGATCGACAGGGACGCGCTGCCGATCCGAATAGGCAGCGATTTCGATTTGATCGACCCGACGCAGGACGAAAGGTATCGGACATACTGGGAAACCTATCTGGATCTGACCGAACGCGACGGTGTCTCACCGGCCAGGGCACAGACCATCATGCGCACGAACACAACTGCCATTGCAGCCATTGCAGTAAGGTTGAATCATGCGGACGCGATGATCTGCGGCACCCAGGGCGACTATCGGTGGCATCTGGATCATGCGGTCCGGGTCCTCGGTGGGCTGGACGATGGCAAAGGCGGCAAATTGCACCCCATCGGGGCGCTGTCGCCGGTGATCCTGGAACAGGGCGTCATCTTTATTGCCGACAGTCAGGTTCACATCGAACCCGAGCCGATCCATATCGCGGAAACCTGCGTCGCAGCCGCACGTCATATCCGCAGGTTTGGCATTGATCCCAAGATCGCCCTTCTCAGCCATTCGGTCTTTGGAACGCTGAGCACCGGATCAGGAAGCAAGGTTCGTGAAGCAATGCGCATTCTCGACGAGATGGGCGTCGATTTTGAATACGAAGGTGAAATGCACGCGGATCACGCCTTGAACCCAGACCTGAGGCAAACCGTGTTCCGGCATTCACGCCTCAATGGTGCCGCCAATTGTCTGATTTTCGCGAATGTCGATGCGGCGTCGGGCGGACGCAATCTGCTGAAACAACTGGCCGGAGGGATCGAAATTGGTCCGATCCTGATGGGCATGGGCAATCGAATTCAAATTGTCAGCCCCTCGGTTACGCCGCGTGGCCTGGTCAATATCGCCGCGTTGGCACGCACACCGGTAACCAGCTATGGCTGATGAATCACATCTTAACTACAACGTTGGTGCCCCAACGAATGAAGGAGCAAGGCAATGACCTCATACAAGGACGTATATGCTGAATGGGAGCGTGATCCCGAGGCTTTCTGGATGAACGCGGCCAACGACGTTGATTGGTTTACCCGACCGACCAAGGCTCTGGATGACAGCAACGCCCCTTTCTACCGGTGGTTTTCTGATGCCAGCACCAACACCTGCTGGAACGCCGTGGATCGCCATGTAGAGGCGGGCAGAGGTGATCGGGTCGCGATCATTCACGACAGCCCGGTGACGAGCAGCAAAACCAAGATCACCTACGTGGAATTGCAAAGCAGGGTAGCCAACCTGGCCGGCGCGCTTTCCGAGCGCGGGGTGACAAAGGGCGACCGCGTCGTCATCTACATGCCGATGGTGCCAGAGGCGCTTGTTGCGATGCTGGCCTGTGCACGTCTGGGTGCTGTGCACTCGGTCGTGTTCGGTGGTTTTGCGGCACACGAACTGGCCGTGCGGATCGAAGATGCCAAGCCCAAAGCCATCATTGCCGCCTCTTGCGGGATCGAACCGGGACGGATCGTCGAATACAAACCGCTCCTGGATGGAGCGATCGACCTTTCCGCACACAAACCGGAATTCACGGTCATCCTGCAGCGCCCCGAGGCCGAAGCGTCGATGGTGGATGGTCGTGATTTCGACTGGGCTGCCGCGACTGCGGAAGCCAAGCCCGTAAAATGCGTTCCCGTAAATGGGGATGATCCACTCTACATTCTCTATACGTCGGGCACCACGGGACAGCCCAAAGGTGTCCTGCGGCACAACGCCGGGCATATGGTGGCCCTGCTCTGGACAATGAAGAATGTCTATGACGTCAAACAGGGTGATGTGTTCTGGGCGGCCTCCGATGTCGGTTGGGTCGTGGGGCACAGCTATATCTGTTACGCGCCTCTTCTGATGGGCTGCACCACGGTCGTGTTCGAAGGCAAACCCATTGGAACACCTGATCCGGGCACATTCTGGCGCGTTGTTGAAGAGCATGATGTCAAAGTGCTTTTCACCGCCCCGACAGCCCTGCGCGCGATCAAACGCGAGGATCCCGAGGCCAAGCATGTGAAACGCTACGATATCAGCGGGTTGCAGGCGTTGTTCCTGGCCGGGGAACGGGCCGACCCGGATACGATCAACTGGGCGCAGGAACATCTGAAGAAGCCGGTGATCGACCATTGGTGGCAAACCGAGACCGGGTTCGGCATCGCGGCCAATCCGCTGGGGATCGAACAACTGCCGATCAAGCCGGGATCACCAGCCGTGCCGATGCCGGGCTACAAGATCGACATCCTGGACGAAGGTGGCCATCCTGTACCGGCCGGAACACTTGGGGCAATCGCCATTAAGCTGCCGCTGCCGCCGGGTACGCTGCCCGGCCTCTGGAATGCCGATGACCGATTCCAGAAATCCTATCTGGATCATTTCCCCGGCTACTATGAAACCGGCGACGCCGGGATCATGGACGAGGACGGCTATCTCTACATCATGGCGCGAACAGACGACGTCATCAACGTGGCGGGCCACCGGTTGTCGACAGGGGGCATGGAGGAAGTCCTCGCCAGCCATCCGGACGTGGCCGAATGCGCTGTGATCGGAATCGGTGATTCTCTCAAGGGGCAGGCACCACTTGGATTGGTTTGCCTGAATGCAGGCTGTGATCGCCCGACGGAAGAGATCGAGAAGGAGTGCGTCAAATTGATCCGGCAAGAGATCGGCCCCGTGGCCGCATTCAAGCTTTGCATGGTGGTCAATGCACTGCCAAAAACCAGATCGGGAAAGATCCTCCGCGGCACCATGGTCTCAATTGCCGATGGTACTGAGTGGAAAATGCCCGCAACAATAGACGATCCAGCGGTGCTGGACGAAATCTCGGGCAAGATCTCCGGGCTTGGCACTCCGGCGCCCTGAACAATACTGAACAAGTGAGGGAAAATCATGACACAAGACGTAGTAATTCTGGACGGGGTGCGCACTGCAATCGGCACGTTCGGCGGTTCATTGGCGGGCCACGCGCCGACGACCCTGGCCGCCGCAGTCGCCAAAGAGGCGATGGCGCGCAGCGGCGTCGACCCAAAACAAATCGGTCATTCGGTGTTCGGCCATGTGATCAACACCGAAGGCCGTGACATGTATCTTGGCCGGGTCGCCGCGGTCGAGGCCGGCGTTCCGCCCGAGGCCCCTGCCCTGACCGTAAACCGCCTTTGCGGCTCCGGGGCACAGGCCATCGTCTCCTCGGCGCAGCACATCATGCTGGGCGACGTCGATTTTGCGCTGGCCGGTGGGGCCGAGTGCATGTCGCGTTCTCCCTATTCCAGCCAGGCCCCGCGCTTTGGCCAGAAGATGGGTGACGTCAGCATGACCGACATGATGATCGCCGCGTTGAACGATCCGTTCGGCGGCGGGCACATGGGTGTGACCGCTGAAAATGTTGCATCGGAGTATCAGATCTCGCGCGACGATCAGGACTCCTTTGCCGCCGAAAGCCAGCGTCGCGCCGGTGTGGCCATCGAGGAAGGTCGCTTCAAGTCCCAGATCCTTCCCATCGATGTAAAGGTTCGCCGCGACATGGTGCCCTTTGACACTGATGAACATGCCAAGCCTTCGACAACCATGGAGAGCCTTGGCAAGCTGCGCCCGGCATTCCGCAAGGAAGGCTCGGTAACGGCAGGCAACGCGTCTGGCCTCAATGACGGTGCAGCAGCGGTTGTTCTGGCCTCGGCAGACGCGGCGGAAAAGGCCGGTCTGAAGCCGCGCGCCCGCCTGCTGGGCTATGCCCATTCGGGTGTGCGCCCCGAGGTGATGGGTATCGGCCCGATTCCGGCAGTCACCACACTGCTCACGAAACTGGGTATGAGCGCCGGCGAATTCGACGTGATCGAATCAAACGAAGCCTTTGCCGCTCAGGCCTGCGCCGTGAACAAGGAACTGGGCTTTGACACCAGCAAGGTAAATCCCAATGGTGGTGCGATCGCCCTTGGCCACCCAATCGGAGCCACCGGCGCGATCATCACGATCAAGGCGTTGAACGAACTGGACCGCATCGACGGCAAATTTGGTCTGGTGACCATGTGTATCGGTGGCGGCCAGGGCATCGCATTGGCCATTGAACGTCTCAGCTGAACCTCCCCTGCCCGTTGCCGGATCTCCCTGACGGCAACGGGCCACCTGTCGCCACCCGCACCAGTCGCACGATCCAATCTGAAGGAGCGCACCATGTCCAATCCAGACCTGCAATCTGATCCGTTGAACGAACGGCTGCTGGAGTACTGGAGCCTCATGCAACGCGCTCAGGGATTGTTTGTGCGAGCGGCCACTTCCACTGCAGCCAAGGTGTCGGGTGGCGAATTTTCTGTCGTTGATTCAGCCTCGGTCATGGCGGCCTATGCCAAGGTCGGCATGGCGATGGCGGCAAAACCCACCGAACTGATGGCACTCCAGCAATCGGCCTTCAGCAAGATGGCCAACGTCTGGTTGGCCGGGTGGACCGGTACCGGTTCCGAAGTCAAGGACCGCCGGTTTAGAGATGACAGCTGGAACACAGACCCAATTGCGCGGGTGTGCCGCGATGTACATCTGGCGCTGGAAGAGGCTACTCTGGACATTCTCAACCAGTTTCCGGAAGGGTCGAAGGACCATCTGAGAGTCAAATTCTATACCCGGCAGATCCTGAGTGCTCTGGCACCAAGCAATTTTCTGTCGCTCAATCCGCAGGCCCGCAGGAAGCTGCTGGATACCGATGGCCAGAGCCTGTTGGACGGTTTCAGCAACCTGTTGGATGACCTGGAGCGCGGTGACGGCCGCCTGGACATTGCCACCAACGATCCTAAGGCTTTTGTGGTCGGGCGTGACCTGGGCACAACCCCCGGCAAGGTGGTGTTTCAGAACGACATGATGCAGCTGATCCAATTCGAACCGCGCACCGATACGCAACGCAAGCGTCCGATCCTGTTCGTGCCGGCCTGGATCAACAAATACTACATCATGGACATGCGCGAGAAGAACAGCCTTGTCCGCTACATGCTGGATCGCGGCCATACGGTGTTCATCATCAGCTGGGTCAATCCGGGCTCCGAGCACGCGGAAAAGAGCTTTGAGCACTACATGAATGAAGGCCCGCTGGCCGCGATCGATGCGATCGAACAGGCCACGGGTGAGAAGAAGATCAACATTCTCGGATTCTGTATCGGCGGCATCCTGGTGACAGCGACACTGGCGTACCTCGCGGCCAAAGGTGACAACCGCATCGCAGCGGCAACGACATTGGCAACGATGGTGGATTTCACCGACGTGGGTGAAATCGGCGTTTTCATCGACGATGAGCGGCTGCAGACACTGCGCGACCACATGGCAGAGACTGGCCATCTCGAAGGTCATCACATGCAGGACATGTTCTCGATGATCCGCGAAAACGATCTGGTCTGGTCGTTCCATGTGATGAACTACCTGATGGGCAACAAGCCGCCCGCATTCGACCTGCTCTTTTGGAACTCGGATTCCACCCGCCTGCCAGCGGCAATGTTGCTGTGGTATCTTGAACAGATCTATCTGCGCAACGCGTTGCGCAAGCCCGGCGGATTGACCCTGAACGGCACAAAGATTGACCTCGGCAAGATCGAGACACCGGTTTTCGTACTGGCCACAAAGGAAGACCATATCGCGCCCTGGAGCTCCGTCTACCCAACGACCAGATTATTGGGCGGCGAGGTCAAGTTTGTCCTCGGCGGTTCGGGGCATATCGCTGGCGTTATCAACCCGCCAGGCGAGCGCGAAAAATACGGATACTGGACTGGCAGCGAATATCCCGAATCCCCTGAGGAATGGCTGGAAAACGCAACCCACACCAAAGGCTCCTGGTGGCCCGCCTGGGCTGATTGGCTGGAGGCCAAGGACCGCGCCAAGCAAGTGCCTGCGCGCGTCCCTGGCGCTGGCAAGCTTGAGGTGATCGAAGACGCGCCCGGCTCATACGTGCTGGCAAAATAGACATCTCGCATAAACCGAAAATAACCAAAGTAGGAGATTACAATGACACGAACCGCCCTTGTCACCGGTGGCAGCCGTGGAATCGGTGCCGCCATTTCCAAGGCCCTCAAGGCCGAAGGCTATGACGTCGCCGCAACCTATGCCGGCAACGACGAAGCCGCTGCGAGCTTTACCGAGGAAACCGGCATCAAGACCTACAAATGGGATGTGGCCAACTACGACTCCTCCAAGGAAGGTATCGCGCAGGTCGAGGGTGATCTTGGCCCGATCGACGTCGTGGTCGCCAACGCCGGCATCACCCGTGATGCGCCGTTCCACAAGATGACACCCGAACAGTGGCAGCAGGTCATCGACACCAACCTGACCGGCGTGTTCAACACCGTTCACCCGATCTGGCCCGGCATGCGCGAGCGCAAGTTCGGCCGCGTGATCGTGATCTCGTCGCTGAACGGTCAGAAAGGCCAGTTTGCCCAGACCAACTACGCCGCCACCAAGGCCGGTGACATCGGCATCGTCCGGTCGCTGGCGCAGGAAGGGGCACGTGCGGGCATCACCGCCAACGCCATCTGCCCGGGCTACGTCGCCACCGAAATGGTCAAGGCCATTCCCGAGAAGGTGCGCGATGCGATTGTGAGTCAAATTCCCGTAGGTCGCCTCGGCGAGCCGGAAGAGATCGCGCGCTGCGTGACCTTCCTGGCCTCGGACGACGCCGGCTTCATAAACGGTTCGACGATTAGCGCAAATGGCGCGCAATTCTTCGGCTGATCTCTCAACCGCTATCCATTCAGAGGAAGACCCATGACCAAGCCGCTGGACGATATTGATCCTGTTGAATCTCAGGAATGGCAGGAAGCGATTGAGGATGTGATTGAGCGTGATGGCGCCAATCGTGCTCATTTTCTTTTGGACAAGGCGGTTCAGCAGGCGCGGGCGGCGGGGG